>JAENXP010000110.1 GCA_016649475.1 Burkholderiales bacterium
CCACCAGGGTAAATCCAGAATCCCCGAAAAAAGCATCAACTCTCCATAGAACTCGTAAATGTGTCGGGTCTCTAAGTTATTGTAAGTATACCGCAACCAGTGTCCGTGTGACGCGGGCGGCAAGGCGCGCCGCGCGCCGAATCAGCCCGGGGTGCCCTCTGCGTTGGGCAGGATTCGGACTTCCCGCTGCGGGAATGGAATCTCGATGCCCGCTTCCTTGAAAGCACGCCAGATATCCAGATAAATCTCGGAGCGGATGCTGAGCGTACCGTTCTCCGGATCGCCGATCCAGACGCCCAGTTCGAGATCCACGCCGCTGTCGGCGAAGCGGATAAGAAAAGCTGTCGGAGGCGGATCGGCAAGCGCGCGCGGGTGCTTGCGCGCCGCCTCTTCCATCAGCTGCATGGCCCGTTGAAGGTCACTGCGATAGGCGATTTGCAGATCAAGCCCAAGCCGGATCTGGCGGTTGGAATAAGAGTGGTTGAGCACCGTAGTCGCTATCAGCAGCTCGTTGGGAATGATGGCCTCGCGTCCGTCGAGCGCGCGCACCACAACGTAGCGCGTGGTGATGTTCTTGACCTCGCCGTAAAAATTGTCCACCGTGATCAAATCGCCTATGCGAATCGAACGGTCGAGCAGGATGATGAAACCGCTGATGTAGTTGCTGGCGATCTTTTGCAGGCCGAAACCCAGACCGACGCCGACGGCACCACCGAACAGTGTCAACACTGTGAGGTCGATGCCAACCAGCGGCAGAACCATGATCACGGCAAGCACCAACAGCAGTGCGGTGGACAAGCGCGAGAACACCACTCGCAGGCTGGAATGCAGCGATTCGGCGCGCATCAGCCGCGCCTCGATGACGCCGCTGAGCCACAACGCCCCGAGCAAGGTGATCACTACCCAGAACAATCCCTGCAACGCCAGCCAGAGTGAGTACTTCTCCTTGCCGATATGGAAGGTGATTTCGTCAAGAAAATTGATCACGTCTGGCAGCACACCCGCAATGTGCAGCGCGAGCGCGCCCCATACCAGGATTGCAGTGGCTCTCTCGAAGCTGCGCGCGACGCTGCCCTGCGGGAACGCTTGGCGCAAGAGGTAGAAGAATATTCGCACCAGCAGGAGCGCCAGGAGCAGCGGCACGAACAGGCGCAGCAGATCGACTTCAATCCAGTGCTTTAACAGGTTGATACTCACCGCCAGCAGGATCAGCGCGACGCCTGGAAACAGGATGCGCCGCAAGCCCCCGACGCCGAACCTCCAGATGCCGTCGGCTGCGACGCGGTCCAGGCGTAGCGCCCGGCCCACAGCCCAGGCAAGCGCGAAGAAGACGAGCAGGATCGCGAACTGCCATGCGACCTGAGGGTCGTGCAGATCGATCCAGGCCTTTTCCAGCAAGGGACTAAACGGATTCTTCATTGCGCGGCGTAGGGCAAAGCTTCGGCAAAGTGCCGTCTCCAGTTGGCGGCATAGGCGTTCACGATATCAGGGTTGCCGCGCAGGATCAGCACATTTTCGGCGTTCTTGTATTGTGCGGCGTAAGTCCAATTGTAGCTCCCGGTGATGACGGCTCCATCGGCAGTCCCTGCGTCCAGGACCATCACCTTGTTGTGCGCACTTTGATAGCGTACCTCCAGAACCACCGGAACGCCGGCCTGGACCAGGTCGGGGATGCGGCTGGCGTCGCCGGCGAAAGTCTGCTCCCTGTCCGCCATGACCCGCACATCCACACCGCGCTTCCTGGCCGCGATCAGCGCATTCGCCAACGCGCGGCTGGTGAAGCTGAAAGCCTGCACCAGAATCTGTTGCTTCGCCCCGCGTATGCCGTCGACAATCATTGCTTCCGCATTGTCCCAGGGTGTGAAGGCCAGCTGCACCGTGCCCCGCGCCGGCAGAGCCGGCGGAGTACGACTGACCGGCATGAACGGTGGCGACTGCCGCAGCGCGGGAGTAGGCGCCCCCTGCTCCCGCGCCTGCGCTCCGGCCGCGCAAGCGCAGAGCATCGCCAGCGCGGGCACGATCCGCCTCATCCCTTCTTCTTCGTCAGCAAGGCCGCGAAAAAGCCATCGGTACCGTGCAGATGCGGCACAAGGCGCAGGTATTCTCCGGTATCGAGTTCAATGCGCTGCTGCGCCAGAACCTCGCCGGCCGGGCGCAACTCGAACAGCGCGTGCCCGGCCAGAAAAGACTGCACCACCTCGGCGTTTTCTTCGTCCAGCAGGCTGCAGCTTGCATACAGCATCAAGCCGCCCGGCTTCACCAACCTGGCGGCAGCAGACAGGATCAGCTCCTGCTTCGCACGGTATGCCGTCAAAGTCTCTTCGCCCTGGCGCCATTTGAGATCCGGATTGCGCCGCAACGTGCCCAGGCCGGTGCAGGGCGCATCCACCAGCACGCGGTCGAGCTTGCCCGCAAGGCGCTTCAGGCGCGCGTCGTTTTCGCTGGCGATCCACTGCGGATGCACGTTGGAAAGTCCCGAGCGCGCAAGGCGCGGCTTGAGGCCCGCGAGGCGCTTTTCCGAAACGTCGAACGCATAAAGTCTGCCGCTGGAGCGCATCAGCGCCCCCAGCGCCAGGGTCTTGCCGCCGGCGCCGGCGCAGAAATCCGCCACCATCTCTCCGCGTCGCGGCGCAAGCAGCTGGCACAGGATCTGGCTGCCTTCGTCCTGGATTTCAATCGCGCCCTCGAGAAACAACGCGTGCCGATTGATCTGCGGTTTGCCCTCCAGACGCACGCCCGTCGGCGAGTACGGCGTCGGCTGCGCGGCGATCCCGTCGGCCGCCAGGCGCGCGAGCACCGCCTCGCGCTCGGCCTTCTGCAGGTTCACGCGCAGATCCAGCGGCGCACTCTTGTGCAGGCTATGGGCAAGCGCCAGCAGTTCCTGTTCGCCGTATTGCCGCTGCAGCCTGGCGAGCAGCCAGTCGGGGAAATCGCAGCGCACCGCGAGCGAGCCGTCCTCCTGCTGCGCCTTGAGTTCGATTAGCCAATCGCGTTCCCCCGGTTTCAGCGCCGCATCCAGCTCGCGCAGGCTTAGGCCGCGCAGCCGTGTCAGCGCCGCCAGCACCAGGTGGCGCGGATCCCGCCCCCCCGCCAGGGTTTCGAGCAGGCGCAGACGGCGCAGCACGGCGAACACGGTCTCTGCGACGAAGCCGCGATCCTGCTGGCCCAGTATCGGGTGGGCGCGCAAATAACGAGATACGACCGCATCCGCCGGATACTTGAATTCAAGCACCGCGGCAAGCGCGGTCGCGGTGTGGTCCAGCAGGGGACGGGGCAAGGACATGATTCAGGAAGCAGCGGCGCGCGGGTCGGGCACTATTTGCCGATGTGCGTCAGCATCTGGTCGATGCGCACGCCGTCTTTCTCTATGACCAGGACGCGTACCGGCAGATAATAGCGGTCGCGCGCAAACCAGAGTTCCGTGGCCTTGTCTTCATTGTTTTCGCGTTGCTTGACCAGGTGCACGGTTTCAAACTCGCCCGCCGGGGTCTTCAGCGTCTCCTGCCCGGCGACTTTGTATAGAAAACGCGACAATCCCCTGCCGTCGGTCACCGTGATCCTGATCTCCTTGCCCGGCTTGAGATCAGGCGAGGACTGGAACGCAAAATTGTAGACAAAGCTGAGCCGGTCCTGCAACGGCAAGACCATGTTCGTAGTCTCGCTCTTGCCATCGTGCTCCTGCGTCAGCGTCTTCCCTGTCCAATCGAATTTTGCCACGGAAGCAGGCCTGTCCCCACGCTGTTCGCGGTACTCGAGCGGGCGCAGGCCGGCGCCGGTAATCTCGCCACGGCACCAGCGCCCGGCGGTGCCGCTATAGAGCAGCGCCCCTATGCCCTTGCCGCGACCTATCGAACTCAGCGAGAAATGCTTGCCATCGTGCTCGAGCACCTCCGTCATCTCTGCGGCAACGATGCCGCTGTAGCTGATTTCGTAAGTCAGACTCAGCTTGTGCGGCGGCTGCGCCGCGCACGCGCCGGCGTAGAGGCAGGCGGCAATAAATGCGAGTGATCTAATCACGGTGCATACAACTGTTGGGGATGATCACCTTCAACGCGCACCACACCGCCTTCGATGACCAGTTTCCCGTCCAGGAACCAGCGCGCGGCTTGAGGATAGATGCGATGCTCCTGCGCTAGCACGCGCGCGGCGAGTTCGGTTTCATCGTCGTGCATAAACACCGGCACCGCCGCCTGGATGACTATCGGTCCGTGATCGAGCTCCGCCGTGACGAAGTGCACCGTGCAGCCATGCAGCTTCACCCCCGCCGCGAGCGCCCTCGCGTGGGTATCCAGCCCGGCGAATGCGGGCAGCAGCGAGGGATGGATGTTGAGCAGGCGGCCTTCGTAACGCAGCACGAACCCCCCGGTGAGTATGCGCATGAAACCTGCCAGGGCTACCAGGTCAGGACGATAACCGTCGATCGCCTGTGCCAGCGCCGCGTCGAACGCTTCGCGCGTGGCGTAGCTGCGGTGGGGGACGATGGCCGTGGCAATGCCGCGGCCGGCTGCATAGGCCAGGCCGGCCGCGTCGGCGCGGTTGCTGATCACTGCCGTTACCGGCAAGCCCGCCTCGACCATGGCCTGCATATTGCTGCCGCGGCCGGAAATCAGGACCACCATGCGTTTCATACCGACATTCTAAAGCCAAATGGCGGTTCGACCGCCGGCAACAGCCGCGCGCGTCAGGCGCGGGACGGGTCGCCACCCGCGGCCTTCCGCGGAAAATCGGCCAGCGGTCCGAAGCTGTCGGCCTCGAACAGTTCGCGCAATTGCTCGGCGGCCTCTTTCGCGCTCTGAATCAACCGCGCCTCGTCATGCTTCAGCGCGTATTGCGCCTCGAGCTGGCCCTCGTCGTGCTGCCGGAACATTGCGATTGCATGCTCGGTCGCTGCCGCGCCGAAACCGAGCCGTAGCAACGCCAGGCGCGCCACATCGAGGCTGGCCGGAAAGGTCTCGCGATGGATCGCCTTGATGCCCAGGTCGCGCAGCCGGAAATAATGCACGCGGTTGCGCGCACGCGCGAGGATCGGCAGGTCGGGAAAATGCCTGCGCACCACCTCTGCAGTCTTGACCGACGCCTCGACGTCGTCGATGGCCAGCACGAACAGTTTGGCCTCGCCCGCTTTGGCTGCATGCAGCAGTTCGAGCCGGGAGGCGTCGCCGTAATAGACTTTGTTGCTGCCGAAGCGGCGCACGAAATCCACCTGCTGGTAGTTCGCCTCCAGCGCAGTGAATGGCAGGCCGCACATGCGCAGCACGCGCGACACGATCTGACCGAAGCGGCCGTATCCGGCGATGATCACCGGATTGCCGGGCCCGTCTATGCTGTCGTACTCGGGCGTCGCGCGCTGCGCCAGCCAGCGCTCGAGCAAGCGCTCGTGCAGCGTAAAAAACGGTGGCGCCAGCAGCATCGATAGCGTCACCACCATCACCAGCAGTTGCGCGGTTGCAGTGGTAAACACGCCCAGGCCCGCTGCGGCGGCGAACAGCACGAAAGCGAACTCGCCGCCCTGGGCCAGCGCCGCCGCGAGCCGCTGCGCCGTATCGTTGGGCGAGCCGCCGGCACGCGCGATGGCGTAAATGACTACGAACTTGGCGGCCATCAAACCCAGCGCCAGTCCGAATACTGCAACAGGCTGTTGCCACGCGAGCTCGAGATTGGCGCTCATGCCCACGGCGATAAAGAACAAACCGAGGAGCAAGCCCTTGAACGGCTCCAGGTCCGCTTCGAGCTCGTGGCGGAACTCGGAATCTGCCAGCAGCACTCCGGCGAGAAATGCGCCCAGCGACATCGACAGGCCGATTTTTTCCATGACCAGCGCGGCGCCGACGACGAGGAGCAAAGCCGCCGCTGTGAATACCTCGCGACCGCCATAACGCGCCACGAGCTTGAGCAGCGGGCGCACCACCAGCCTGCTGCCCGCGATCACCGCGACGACTACGGCGACGCCCTTCAGTGCCGCCATCCAGTTGCCGCCCGCATGCGCTCCGTTCGACGCCAGCAAGGGCAGCAACGCCAGCATCGGGATTACCGACAGATCCTGGAACAACAGTATGGCAAAGGCATTGCGGCCGTGGCGCTCGGCGAGCTGGCCTCGCTCGGCGAGCGAGGAAATCACCAGTGCCGTCGAGGACATCGCCAGGCCAAATCCGACAACCAGCGCTTCGCGCCAGCCCAAGCCGAACGGCAGGCACGCCGCGAGCAGCGCGAGCGTGGTCACCGCTACCTGCGCGCCACCCAGGCCGAATACCGGCCGGCGCAACACCCACAGCCGGCTTGGCTGCAATTCCAGGCCGATCAGGAACAGAAGCAACACCACGCCGAACTCGGCGAAGCTCATCGTCGCCTGGACCTCGCCTATGAGCCCCATTCCCCAGGGGCCGATGGCCATGCCTGAAGCAAGGTAGCCCAGTACTGCGCCCAGCCCGAGCCGCTTGAACAGCGGCACCAGCAACACGGCAGTAAGCAGAAATATTGCAGCCTGTTCGAGCAAATGCATGGCGATCCTCGGATGAAGACAAATAGGCTGTTTCAGATTTACCGAAATGGCCCTGATCAGGGGAGCACGAGAGGATGCACCCCAACGGTAGTCCCCGCAGGGAATATCCCCGCATTATGAAATGAAATCCAAAGCGCGCGGTGCTGTGGAGTACCACCCGCGGTCGAACGCCATCGGCTGCACCGGCGTAGGGGCGCCCTGCCGGATGATACTCAGGCGCCGAGTTTGGTGCCGACTTCCACCAGACGCGCTGCCAAAGCGGCGAGCGCTGCCTGTTGCGTCGCATCCTTCAGGCTGCCGTCCTGGTTGAACGCCTGCTCCGCGTGGCCGAGCGCGAATTGCTCGGACAGCACCAGCACCCGCAGCGTCTGGAGAATCGCACGCAAATGCGTCAATCCGCGCAGGCCGCCCAGCATCCCGGGTGAAGCACCGGCGATCGCCGCAACCTTGCCTTGGTACGGCACCAGGCCGCTTTCACTACCGACCTGGCGCGAGAGCCAGTCCAGCGTGTTCTTGAGTAGAGCAGACACCGAGGCATTGTTCTCCGGAGAAACGATGAACAGACCCTGGTGCGCAATGAACAGGTCTTTGAGTTTGCGCGCGTTGGC
>JAENXP010000268.1 GCA_016649475.1 Burkholderiales bacterium
ATTGCAGTTTGTACCCATTTGCTTGCTGACTTGACTTTTTTATGGTTATTTACGTATTATGGTACTAGAATGCGTATTTAGAAGTCAAGCGCAAAATGCAAGTGGTCACGCGACATCGAAAACCCGGCGTCCATCGCCCGGCAAGACGGAGGTAGGACCGTGTCAAAACCCAAAGAGAAAAGCAAGGAAAGCATTTCGATCGCGATCACCGGCAGCGGCGGCGCCGGTGTGATGACTGCGGGCACGCTGCTGCTCGAAGTTGCGGCGCAAGCCGGATGGTACGGCTTGATGGTGCGCTCGAGCGGGCCGCAGATACGCGGCGGCGAGGCGGCGGCGCTGATGCGCTTTTCCAAGTCGCCGGTCGAATGCCTGGACGACCGCTTCGACGTTCTGATCGGCATCGACTGGCAGAACATCCACCGTTTCGCCGACGAAATTCCGCTGGACGCGACCAGCGTGATGATAGGCGATCCCGACCAGAGCGAACCGCCCGAGGTATTCGTCAAGCGCGGCGCGCAGTACACGCCACTGCCGTTCAAACAGATGGCCAAGGCGCTTCCCGGCAGCTGGCCGAACATGATTGCGCTGGGTCTGGCCGCGGGACTGGCTGGCCTGCCGGCGGACTCGGTCAAAGCCGTGCTGCAGAAGTCACTGAAAAAAGGCGGCGGCGAAAAGATGGCCGCCAACATTGCCGCCGCGGAAGCCGGATACGCCTACGCCGAAAAGGTAGCGGCGGCGATGCGCCTCTCCGGCAGCGTCGCAGCCGCCGGCAGGGATGCGCGCTGGCTGATTACCGGCAATCAGGCGGCGGGCTACGGCGCGGTGCGCGGCGGGGTGCGCTTTTGCGCCGCCTATCCGATCACGCCCGCGACCGAAGTGCTCGAATGGCTGGCACCTGCGCTGCCCAAGATCGGCGGCGCGCTGGTGCAGGCCGAGGACGAACTGGCTTCGATCAACATGATCGTCGGCTCATCCTACGGTGGCGTTCCCTCGGTGACAGCCACGGCGGGGCCGGGCTTGTCGCTGATGACCGAGGCCATCGGCCTGGCCGTCGCAGCGGAAGTGCCGATCGTGATAATCGACGTGATGCGGGGCGGACCCTCCACCGGCATCCCTGCGAAAAGCGAGCAAAGCGACGTCAATATCGCGGTCAACGGCCTGCATGGCGATGCGCCGCGCATCGTCGTAGCGCCGAATTCGATCGCCGATTGCGTCTCGGCGACGCAGTGGGCGGTGTACCTGGCGGAGGCCATGCAGTCGCCCGCGATCGTGCTGTCCGACCAGTATTTCGGCCAGACGCGCGCCGTGGTGGACCCGCCCGCCGACATCGGCCTGGCTACTGAACGCCAAAAGCCGGCGGCGGGGGAGGAAGGCTACCAGCGCTACGCCATTACCGAATCGGGCATTTCGCCGATGGCGATCCCGGGCAATCCGGGTACGGCATACACCGCCGATGGACTGGAACACAACGAGCGCGGTCTGCCTTCGAGCCAGTCGGGCGACCACATCAGGCAACTGGACAAGCGCGCCAAAAAACTCGCGCAGTTCGATTACGGCGCGCGCTGGGCGGACATCGAAGGCGAGGGCGACCTGGCCGTGGTTACCTTCGGTTCCTGCACCGGCGCCGCGCGCGAAGCGCTGGCCCGGGCGGCGGCAGAGGGAATCAAGGGACGGTTGGTGTCGCTGCGCCTGCTCAGTCCGTCGCGGCCCGAGCATCTGGCCCAGGCGCTGGCCGGCGCGACGCGGGTGCTGGTGGTGGAGCAGAATCATACCGGACAGTTGTACCGCTACCTGCGCGCCGAATACGATCTGCCGGGCACGGTGAAGAGCTTCCGCCATCCCGGGCCGCTGCCGATGCGCCCCGGCGAAATCCACCAGCAAATCACCGAATGGAGCCGCTCATGAATACGCCTGCCCTTGCCGCGCCGATCACGGCGCAGGGATTCAAATCAGACTACAAGCCGATATGGTGCCCGGGTTGCGGCGACTATTCGGTGCTGTCCTCGTTCACCAAGGCTTTCGCCAAACTCGATCTGCGGCCGGAGAATGTCGCCGTGGTATCGGGGATCGGCTGCTCTTCGCGCATTCCCGCCTATACGACCTGCTACGGCTTTCATGGCGTGCACGGGCGCTCGCTCGCCGCGGCGGCCGGACTGAAACTGGCGCGCCCGGACCTTACGGTGGTGGTTGCGAGCGGCGACGGCGACGGCTACTCCATCGGCGGCAATCACTTTCTGCACGCCTGCCGGCGCAACGTCGATCTGACCTATGTGGTCATGGACAACCATGTCTACGGCATGACCAAGGGCCAGCCTTCGCCGACCACCGAACCCGACTGGGATTCCAAACTGTCTCCCGGCGGCACCGGACTGCGCACATTCAATCCGCTGGTGATCGCGCTTGCCGCGGGCGCCAATTTCGTCGCGCGTGCTTTCGCCGGCGATCCCAACGGCACTGCAGATCTCATCGCCGAGGCGATACGCACGCCCGGGTTCTCCTTCGTCGAGATACTCAGCCCGTGCGTCACTTTCCGCCCGGAGCAGCGCGACTGGAAGCAGATGGTGCGCCCGGCATCGGTCAATTCCACCGACGATGCGGCGCGCGCGGCGCGGCGCATCATGACCGACGACGGAATGAATATCGGCGTTTTGTACAAGGGCGAGCGCAGGCCCTATCAGCCGCCGATCGGCAAAGGCAAGAAACGACCATCCGACCTGGAAACGGAGTTCGCACTATGAGCACGAAAAAGAGCACGAAAAAGAGCGCGAAGAAAACCGCGGCTGCGCCCAAGCGCAAGGCAGTCAAGCCAGTCGCCGGGCCGAAGCGCGCCGCGGCCAAGGCGACGCCGGTCGCGAGCAATGCGCAGTTCATGGCGCACGCCTATGCCATGGAGACGGAGGCAGCGGAGCGCTATGCCGAATTCGCCGATTCGATGGAAGTGCACAACAACCTCGAAGTGGCCGAGTTGTTCCGCAAGCTCTCGCGCATCGAGCAGCTGCACGCCGACCAGATTCTGGAACAGATGGGCTGGAGGCAATCGCCGATATCGGTGGCCAGCGTCCGCTGGGAGGGGACCGAAGGGCCCGAGACCGCCGATCCGACCGAGCTGCATTACCTGATGCAGCCCTATCATGCACTGCAGATTGCCCTGGTCAACGAGAAGCGCGCGCGGGACTTTTTTGCGCACCTCGCAAGAGTCACCAAGGACGCCGGCGTGCGCAAGGGCGCGCGCGAGATGGAGGAGGACGAGGCCGAGCACGTGCGCCTGATCGAGGAGTGGCTCAAGCGTACGCCCAAGCCTGACGCCAACTGGGAAGCCGATCAGGACCCCCCGGTGCTGTCAGACTGAGGAACGGATCGAATGCTTTCCTGTAGGAGCCTGCTCGCGAAGATCTGATTTCGCGAGCAGGCTCGCTGCCACACTAAAGGAGTCAACATGGAAATACTTACACCACCGGGTTGGGCGCCGGCCATCGGCTACGCCAACGGCATAGCCGTGGCGCCGGGGCGCATCGTGTTCATCGCCGGACAGGTGGGCTGGGACGCGGAGCAGAAATTTCACTCCACCGAAATCGCGCCGCAGTTCGACCAGGCGCTGCAGAACATACTGGCGGTGCTGGCCGAGGCCGGCGGCCGTCCGGAGCACATCTGCCGCATCACTGCGTTCTGCTGCGACAAGCCGGCCTATCTTGCCGCGCGAGCGCAGCTGGGCGCGATCTGGAAGCGCCTGATGGGGCGGCACTACCCGTGCATGAGCATGATTTTCGTATCCGACCTGCTCGATAGCCCGGGCAAGATCGAACTAGAGGCGACTGCCGTCGTTCCAGAGAACTGAGCGCGCTACGCGCTGTCGCCCGGCTTCGCGAAATCTCCCGGCTCCAGCAGCCTGGAGCACAGATACCCGATCACCAGGCCCCAGAAGGGCGCGCCGATGTTGAAAATCGGCACGTTGGCCACGGTCACGACAAAGGTGATCAGCGCGCCGAAAGTGTGGGTGGTGCGAAACGAAGCGACGAACGCGGTCTGCAGCACGCGCAGCATGGCGAGGCCGCCGAGCGCGGCGATGAAGGCCTTGGGCGTAGCCAGCATCAGGTGGGTGAAGGTCGGCGCGAGCGCGCCGAAGCCCAGCGCGAGTACGCCGACCAGGAGACCGGCGGTGTACTGGCGGTGGCGCTCGCCCGAAATCGAAAGGATGGCGTTCACCGGCCCGGTAAGGCAGGTCGATACGGCGCCCACCAAGGCGGAGAGCATCGAGCCGGCACCGCAGGCGATGGTCACCGCATTGACCGGCGGCTTGTGGCCGGCCGCGCCGAGCACCGCGTAGCCCTGTCCGTTCTGCACTACGAGCACGGTGATGGCGAGCGGCACGACCAGCTCGATCATGGCGCGCCAGGAAAACGCCGGCGTGTAAAGCGTAGGCCGGGCGAAGCCGAATATCGCCCCCGATCCGGGCTGGAAGCGGTCGAGCGCGGCGATCGCGACTGCGCCGACGATGAGCGCGACGATCAGCGGCGGAACCACGCGCGCGATCCGCGGCAGCGCGCTCACGGCGAGGAATCCCACCACCATCGGCGCCGCGATCCACAGATCGTCGCGCAGCGAGTACACCAGGTCGAGACCGAAGCGCAGGAACACCCCCGCCACCATGGCCATGACGATAGGCATCACCGCCGCCTGCATCGCGCGCCGCACCCAGCCGGAAGCGCCTAGCACCAGCATCAGCAACCCGGTGACGTGATAGGCGCCGATGACCTCGGCGAAACTCAGGTGGCCCAGGGCC
>JAENXP010000013.1 GCA_016649475.1 Burkholderiales bacterium
AAAACGTGGTTGGCGCGCGCAGCGCGCAAATCCGCTGGTGGCACGCAACAGTACTAAAATGCGACATCGAACCTAGTTGCGCCCCAGTTCTTCGAGCCGGATGCGCGTCACCTTACCCGTGACCACCGGCAGCGCTTCGATCGCGGCGATGGCCGCGTTGATGTGCTTCTCGCGTGTTTCGTGCGTGAGCATGATGATGTCCACCTGCTCCTCGCCCTCGGAGGGCTCCTTCTGCACCATCGCGTCGATGGAGACGCTGCGGTCGGCGAGGATGCGGGTAATGTCTGCGAGCACGCCCGGGCGGTCCACCACGCGCATGCGCAGGTAGTACGAGGTGACCACCTCCGCCATCGGCAGGATGGGGATGTCCGACAACTGGTCCGGCTGAAACGCCAGGTGCGGCACGCGGTGCTCCGGGTCGGCCGTGTGCATGCGCGTCACGTCGACCAGGTCCGCAACCACCGCGCTCGCGGTCGGCTCGGCGCCGGCGCCGGCGCCGTAGTACAGGGTGGCCCCGACTGCGTCGCCTTTCACCAGGATCGCGTTCATCACGCCCTCGACGTTGGCGATCAGGCGCCGCACCGGCACCAGGGTCGGGTGCACCCGCAGCTCGATGCCTTCGGGCGTGCGCCGCGTGATGCCGAGCAGCTTGATGCGGTAGCCGAGCTGCTCGGCGTAGCGGATGTCGTCCTGGGTCAGCGCCGAGATGCCCTCGGTATAGGCCTTGTCCAGCTGCATCGGGACGCCGAAGGCGATCGCCGACATGATGGTGAGCTTGTGCGCGGCATCGATGCCTTCGATGTCGAAGGTCGGGTCCGCCTCGGCGTATCCCAGGCGTTGCGCTTCCTTGAGCACGGAGTCAAACGCGAGGCCCTTGTCGCGCATTTCCGACAGGATGAAGTTGGACGTCCCGTTGATGATGCCGGCGATCCACTCGATGCGGTTGGCGGTGAGGCCTTCGCGCAGGGCCTTGATGATGGGGATGCCCCCGGCGACCGCGCCCTCGAACGCCACCATCACGCCTTTATTTTGCGCAGCGGTGAAAATTTCGTTGCCGTGGGTCGCCAGCAGCGCCTTGTTGGCGGTCACCACGTGCTTGCCGTTGGCTATCGCCTTCAGCACGAGGTCGCGCGCGATGCCATAGCCGCCGATGAGTTCGACCACGATATCGATGGCGGGATCGTTCACCACCTCCCACGCGTCGGCCGTGACCTCGGCCTGCCCCGCGACCAGTTGGCGCGCCCGCGCCAGGTCCTTGTCGCCGACCTTGGCGATGCGTATGCCGCGCCCGGCGCGGCGCTTTATTTCCTCCTGGTTTCGCGCAAGCACGTTCCAGGTACCGCCGCCGACCGTGCCTATGCCCAGCAGTCCGACGCAGATGGGGTTCATGCCAGCCGTTTTCTCCGCAATGTCTGTCACAGCGCGCCATCCTTTCTGAACATGTCCTTTATGCCGCGCAGCGCCTGGCGGCTTCTTGATTCATTCTCGATCAGCGCGATGCGCACGTGGTCATCGCCGTAATCGCCGAATCCTATGCCCGGGGACACTGCCACCTTGGCCTCGGTGAGTATCTTCTTCGAGAATTCGAGTGAACCCATGCCGGCATAATGCTCCGGAATCCTGGCCCAGATGTACATCGAGGCCTTGGGATTGGCCACCATCCACCCCATTTCGTGCAGGCCCTTCACCATGACGTCGCGGCGCCTCTGGTATTTCAGCCGAACTTCCTCGACGCAGTCCTGCGGTCCCTCGAGCGCCACGATGGAGGCCACCTGGATCGGCGCGAAAGTGCCGTAGTCGTGATAGCTCTTGATGCGCCCAAGCGCGTGCACCAGGTCCTTGTTGCCGACCATGAAGCCGATGCGCCAGCCGGCCATGTTGTAGCTCTTCGACATGGTGAAGAATTCCACCGCCACGTCGCGCGCGCCAGGCACCTGCATGATGGAGGGCGCCTTCCAGCCGTCGAAAGTGATGTCGGCGTAGGCGAGGTCGTGCACCACCATGATGTCGTGCGCCTTGGCCAGCGCAATGACGCGCTCGAAGAATTCCAGCTCGACGCACATTGCGGTCGGGTTCGACGGGAAACCGATCACCAGCATTTTCGGCTTCGGTATCAGTTCGCGGATCGCGCGCTCGGTCTCGGCGAAGAAGTCGACCCCCGGGGTCATGCGCACCGAGCGGATATCGGCGCCGGCAATGATCGCGCCGTAGATGTGGATCGGGTAGCTCGGGTTCGGTACCAGCACGGTATCGCCGCGCTCGAGCGTGGCGAGCATCAGGTGCGCCAGGCCTTCCTTCGAACCGATGGTGACGATGGCTTCGCTGTCCGGGTCGAATTCCACGCCGTAACGCCGCCGGTACCATGCGGTAATGGCAAGGCGCAGGCGCGGTATGCCCTTGGACACCGAATAGCCGTGGGTGTCGGGGCGCTGCGCCGCCTCCACCAGCTTGTCGACAATGTGCTTGGGCGTGGGCCCGTCGGGGTTGCCCATGCTCATGTCGATGATATCCTCGCCGGCACGGCGGGCCGCCATCTTCAATTCGTTGGTGATATTGAAGACGTACAGCGGCAGTCGATTGATGCGGGCGAATTCTCTCATATGGTGCGCTGCGAATAAGAGTTCATTTCAAAATGAGGGGATACGCCCCGAAGGAAGTCCCCTCGGGGGACATCCCCCTCATACTCCCCTAAATCAGAGGCCATTTCGGAAATTCTGAAATGGCCTCTGAGTACTGTGTCAGTCGCGGTAAGTGCTGAAAAAGTTTATAATTTTAGCCTATTTGAGCGCTATCTTGAAGCTACATCTGTCCAACATCTCCGGCATCAATCTGTTCACCGGCTACGGTGAGGGCTACGTCATGGTCAACAGACAGCGTTATGCCCACAATCTGGTGGTGCTGCGCGACCGGCTGGTGACCGACTGGCAGCCGGCCGGGTTCGACCAGCTGAGTCCAGCGGATTTCAGCCTGCTCGCCGAACTCAAGCCGGAAATCGTGCTGCTCGGCACCGGCGCGCGCCTGCGCTTTCCGCGGTCGGAGTTGACACGCGCGCTGATCGACGCGCGCATCGGCCTCGAGGTAATGGATATCCAGGCTGCTTGCCGCACCTACAATATTCTGGCGGCCGAGGAACGCAAGGTGGCCGCGGCGTTGTTGTTCAGTTGAAGAACTATATATCCAGTGCCGAAGCAAAGAGGGCGTCTCCGGCAGGGAAAAGCCCCATGTCAAACGAACAAGGGGGGCGCGCCCCCCTTGTAGATCCCCCGCGCGTGCAGGATCACTTTGCTTTCGAATCTTTGCCATTTCCACCATCTCATGACCATTGGGCGACGGTATGACGAAGCGCTTGATAATCTTGTCGCTGCTCGCCTTCACGGCGGTTTGGTTCTCCAATCTCGAATACCGCAAGCTGATCAACCCCGACGAGGGACGCTATGCGGAGATCCCGCGCGAAATGGTGGCCAGCGGCGACTGGACCACGCCGCGCCTGAACGACATCAAGTACTTTGAAAAGCCCGCGCTGCAGTACTGGGCCACGGCGGTCGCATACACGCTATTCGGCGAGCACCACTGGACGGCCAGGCTATGGAGCGCGCTGACGGGCTTTCTCGGCGTATTCATGGTGTATTTCACCGGGCGGCAGCTGTTCGGAGCCCGGGCCGGCGGATATGCGGCGCTGGTGCTGGGCTCCAGCCTGCTCTGGGTGCTCATCGCACACGTCAACTCGCTCGACATGGGCGTGAGTTTCTTTCTGTCGGCGGCGGTTTGCGCCTTTCTGCTCGCCCAGCGCGACACGGCGAACGCGCGCATGCGCTGGATGCTTGCTGCCTGGGCGGCGCTCGCGCTGGCGGTGCTGTCCAAGGGACTGATCGGTCTCGTGCTCCCCGGCGCGGCGCTGGTCCTCTACATCCTGATCGAGCGCGACTGGCGCCTCGTCGGCCGTCTGCACCTCATTGCCGGGACCGCGCTGTTGCTGGCGCTGACGGTGCCCTGGTTCGTGGCGGTGTCGCGCGCCAATCCCGAATTCTTTCACTTCTTTTTCATACACGAGCATTTCGAACGTTTCCTGACCAAGCAGCACGGGCGCTACCAGCCAGCCTACTATTTCATCCCGGTGCTGCTCGCGGGCATGCTCCCCTGGACCATCACGCTGTTCGACGCCCTGGCGCGCGCCTGGAAGCGCGACGCGCGGCAGCACTTCCAGGCGCAGCGCTTTTTGCTCGTATGGGCAACCGTGGTGTTTGTGTTTTTTTCCGCGTCCGGCTCCAAGCTGGTGTCCTACATCCTGCCGATGTTCCCGGCGCTTGCGCTGCTCATCGGCGTGCGCCTGACGCAGCTCGGCGCGCGCGCGCTCGCCTGGCAAACGCTGCCGGCTGCGCTGGCGGGGATAACCTTGCTTGCGCTGCTGCCCGCCATAGATAGTTACGCCAGCCGTGAGGTGCCTGTCGAAATGTTCCGGGCTTACGCGGACTGGCTGATCGCCGCCGGACTGCTGCAGATCGCCGGCGCGGCAGCGAGCGCCTGGCTCGCATGGCGCGGCAAGACGAATGCCGCGCTCGCGGTGTTTGCGGGTACCGGGCTGGTGTTCGCGCAGATCGCCTTGAGCGGCCACGAGAACTTTTCCAGAGCCAATTCCGCGTATTATATCGCCCAGAAAATCAAGCCCGAAATGAAGCCCGGCATGCCCTTTTACAGCGTCAATACCTACGACCAGTCGCTGCAATTCTATCTGCAGCGCAGCACCACCATGGTAGTGTACAAGGACGAACTGAGCTTCGGCATCGAGCACGAACCGGAAAAATTCATTCCCGATTTTGCACAATTTGAAAAAACCTGGATCGCGCAGCATGAGGCGCTGGCGCTGATGTCGCTGGACGCGTATGACATGTTCCGCGCCAAAGGCCTGCCGATGCGCCTCGTCGCGCGCGACACGCGCCGGATCATCGTCGCCCGACGGCAGGCCGCCAGCCCATGAATCTCGTGAGCTTCTCGCTGCTGATGCTGGGCGTATTCCTCAACGCCACCGCGCAACTGCTGCTCAAGGCGGGCACCAACGCGGTCGGGCAGTTCGAATTCAGTGCCGGCAACATCGTTCCGGTAGGAATGAGGCTCGCGCTCGAGCCGCATATCCTGGGCGGCTTGGCCTGCTACGTCATCAGCGTGATAGTGTGGATCCTGGGCTTGTCACGAGTCGAAGTCTCGATCGCGTATCCCTTGCTGTCCGTAGGCTACGTACTCAACGCCCTGGCCGCCTGGTATCTGTTCGGCGAAGCTGTGACTCTGACGCGACTGGCAGGCATAGGCGTGATCATAGTCGGCGTATATATAGTCGCGCGCTCCTGATGGACTACCTGCCCTTCACCCGCCCCTCGATAGACGAGGAAACCATTGCGGGTGTGGCCGAAGTGCTGCGCTCGGGCTGGATCACCAGCGGCCCCTGCGTCAGGCAACTGGAGCAGGAACTGTCGCAGTACTTCGGCGGCCGGCCGGTGCGGGTGATGAGTTCTGCCACCGGTGCGCTGGAAGTCGCACTTGCCGTCGCCGGCGTGGGACCGGGCGACGAAGTCATCACCACGCCGCTGTCCTGGGTCGCCACGGCCAACGTGATTCTGCGCGCCGGCGCCAGGCCTGTGTTCGTCGATGTCGACGCCGTCACGCGCAATATCGACCTGGAGCGCATCGAGGCCGCGATCTCCCCCAGAACGCGCGCCCTGCTGCCGGTGGATATGGCGGGCCTGCCGGTGGACCGCGACCGTTTGTACGACATCGCCGAACGCCACGGCCTGCGCGTGATCGAGGACGCGGCGCAGAGCATGGGTGCATCATGGCGCGGCAAGCGCGTCGGCAGCTTCGGCGATCTGGCGGCGGTCAGTTTTCATGCCAACAAGAACATCACCACCGCGGAAGGCGGCTGCCTGGTGCTCAACGACGCGGCCGAAACCGAACTGTGCACCCGGCTGCGCCTGCAAGGCGTGGTGCGTCTGCCCGACGGCAGCCAGGAAGTCGAGGTCGCCGGAGGCAAGCACAACCTGACCGATGTCGCGGCGCGCATAGGCCTGGGCCAGCTAAAACACCTGGAAGAGTTCACCGCCAGGCGCCGCGCACTCGCGCAGCGCTATTTCGAGCGCTTCGATACGGACACAGGCTGCGAGCTGCCGCTGGCGGACTACGCGAACTGCAACTGGCACATGTTCCAGGTGTTGCTGCCGCTTGCGCGCTTGCGCATCGACCGCGGCGGCTTCATCCAGGCTATGCACCGGCGCGGCATCGGTGTAGGCGTGCATTATCCGGCGATGCACCTGTTCGGCCTGTACCGCAAACTCGGCTACAATCCCGGGGACTTCCCGCAGGCTGAGCGCATAGGTGCCGCCACCGTAACGCTGCCGCTGTTCCCGGCCATGATGGATGCCGACGTCGAGCGCGTGTGCACGGCCGTCACCGAAGTCATCCGGGAAAATAGCAAATGAACGTCCGAAAAATGAACGTTGCCAAATAATCGTCGGAAGATGAACATCGAGCTCTCGGTCGTTATCCCGGTCTACAACGAAGAACAGGGCCTCGCGGCCCTGTTCGCGCGCCTGTACCCGGCGCTGGACCGGCTGGACATAGCGTATGAGATCGTTTTCGTCAACGACGGCAGCCGCGACGGATCGGCGGCCCTGCTGCGCGAACAATTCCAGCGCCGTCCCGACGTTACTCGCGTCATTTTTTTCAACGGCAACTTCGGTCAGCACATGGCAATCATGGCCGGCTTCGAACAGTTGCGCGGCCGGCGCGTCGTGACGCTGGACGCGGACCTGCAGAACCCCCCCGAGGAGATCGGCCGTCTGCTCGCAAAAATGGACGAAGGCCATGATTACGTCGGCACCATCCGCCGCATGCGCCGCGACAGCGCCTTCCGCCGCATCGCCGGCAAGGCAATGAACCTGGTGCGCGAGCGCATCACCCGCATCCGCATGACCGACCAGGGCTGCATGCTGCGGGCCTACAGCCGGGAAATAATCGAAGCGATCAACAGCTGCCGCGAAATTAATACCTACATCCCGGCGCTCGCTTACACCTTCGCCCAGCATCCTGTGGAAATCGAAGTCGAACACGAGGAGCGCGCGGCGGGCGAATCCAAGTATTCGCTGTACCAGCTGATCCGGCTGAATTTCGATCTGATGACCGCCTTTTCGCTGGTGCCGCTGCAGATGTACTCCCTCGTCGGCATGCTGATTTCCCTGATGTCCATCCTGTTCGTGGGCTTTCTTGCCCTGCGCCGGCTGCTGCTCGGGCCGGAAGCAGAAGGCGTGTTCACGCTGTTCGGCATCGTCTTCTTCCTGCTCGGCATCGCCTTGTTCGGCATCGGGCTGCTGGGCGAATACGTAGGCCGCATTTCCCAGCAGGTGCGCGAGCGTCCGCGTTACCTGATTCAGGCGGTGCTGGAACAACATGACGCGAGCGCGGCGCTGTTGCGCCCGGCGCCCGCCGCAAGCGCAGGCGAAGGCGGCGAGACCTGAGGTGAAACATCAGCCACCATACTCTGCCCGCTTCTGACACCATCGCTCGGCGCGCTCCATGACTTCGGCCGTAGTCTTTGCCTACCATAATGTCGGGGTGCGCTGCCTTTCCGTGTTGTTGGACCAGGGCGTGCGCATAAGCCTGGTGCTTACGCATCGGGACCAGCCGGGCGAGACCATCTGGTTCGACAGTGTGGAAAAACTCGCGCGCACGCGCGGCCTGGCCGTGATTACCCCCGAGAATGCGAACGACCCGGCGGTAGTTGCGCGAATCAGTGCGCTGGCGCCCGATTTCCTGTTCTCCTTCTACTATCGCAACATGCTCGGGCCGGAACTGTTGGCGCTGCCCAGGCGCGGCGCCTACAACATGCACGGCTCGCTGCTGCCGAAATACCGGGGGCGCGTGCCGGTCAACTGGGCGGTAATCATGGGCGAGCGCGAAACCGGCGCCACCCTGCACCAGATGGTGGAAAAGCCCGATGCCGGCGGCATCGTCGATCAGGAAGCGGTGCCCATAGGGAACGAGGACACGGCGGCCGAGGTATTCGGCAAAGTGACCGTGGCGGCCGAGCGGGTGCTCGCGCGCGCGCTGCCCGGCCTGATTGCGGGCAACGCGCGCATCAGGCCGCAGGACCTGGGCAAAGGCAGCTATTACGGCGGGCGCAAGCCCGAAGACGGCCGTATCGACTGGACCAAGAGCGCGCAGCGGGTGCATAACCTCGTTCGCGGCGTCGCCCCACCCTATCCCGGCGCGCTCACCCGGTGCAAAAGCATCGAACTGCGCATTCTGCGCAGCCGGATTGAACCAAATAGAAGCCCTAGAAGCGGCGCACCTGGGTTATATTTCGAGGAAGGCTCGTTCTTTGCCGATTGCGGCGACGGCGGCGTGCTGCGCATACTGGAACTCGACTCCGAGGGTCGCCCGCTCGACCCGGCGGCGTTCGCCAACGGGAAAATCTGCTTTGAGGCCGTTTCCGAATCGCCGCAACGTCCTCGGAATTAGGGAAGCATGATGGGAGGCATCCCCTCATTTCGTAAAAAACTTTTCGCGTGATCAAATGAAAAAAATCCTGATACTCGGCGTCAACGGCTTCATCGGCCACCACCTGTCCAAACGCATCATCGCCAAGACCGATTGGGAGGTCTACGGCATGGACATGCAGACCGAGCGCATCTCCGACCTTCTGGAGGAAAAGCGCTTCCATTTCTTCGAAGGCGACATCACCATCAACAAGGAATGGATCGAGTACCACGTGCGCAAGTGCGACACGGTGCTGCCGCTGGTGGCGATCGCCACGCCGGCGACCTACGTGAAAGAGCCGCTGCGGGTGTTCGAACTGGACTTCGAGGCCAATCTGCCGATCATTCGCTCCGCGGTCAAATACAAGAAGCGCGTGGTCTTCCCCTCGACCTCGGAAGTCTACGGCATGTGCGGCGACGACGAATTCGATCCGTACTCCTCCCAGCTGGTGCTGGGCCCGATCAACAAGCCGCGCTGGATCTATTCCTGCGCCAAGCAACTGATGGACCGGGTGATACACGCCTACGGCATGCAGGAAGGGCTGGACTACACGCTGTTCCGGCCGTTCAACTGGATCGGATCCGGACTGGACTCGATCAACACCCCCAAGGAAGGAAGCTCGCGCGTGATCACCCAGTTCCTCGGCCACATCGTGCGCGGCGAAAATATCCAACTGGTGGATGGCGGCACCCAGAAGCGCGCCTTCACCTATGTCGACGACGGCATCGATGCGCTACTCAAGATCATCGACAATCCGAAAGGCGTGGCCAGCGGCCAGATCTACAACATCGGCAACCCGAAAAACAATTTCTCCGTCAGGGAACTCGCCGAAATGATGCTGGAACTGGCGCTGGAATATCCTGAATACCGCAGTCACGCGAAGAAGGTGAAGCTGATCAAGACCAGCTCGGCGCAGTATTACGGCAAGGGATACCAGGACGTGCAGAACCGGGTGCCGAAGATTACCAATACCTGCAAGGACCTCGCCTGGAAGCCCAGGGTCACCATGCAGCAGGCGATGAAGCACATATTCGACTTCTATCGCGGCCATGTCGCCGAAGCGCGCCATCTCGTAGATTGAGACCAAAGAAATATGCCGCGGGCGGATTGAGTGGGTTTTATCCAAGATCCTCGATTGCGCACGGATACGCTTTTCATCCGTGCGCAATCGAGGATCCGCGCGGACGGGCCGCCGTCCGCGCAAGTTCTGACCCGACAGTTCGAAATATCATCCGACATCTGCCGGAATCTTCAAGCGAGCATTGCGCGCTGCGCGCGCCAACCGTGTTTTCTGTACGGATGAAAAGCACATCCGTACAGAAAACACGGTTCTGGATAAAAGCACATGCGGCATGGGTTGGCTTTTATCCAGTATCTGGCGCGACAAATCAACTGAAGCTGCCATGAAGCTTGCCCTCAAAATAGACGTCGATACCTACCGCGGCACGCGTGTGGGCGTGCCACGGCTGATCGAAGTGCTGAAAAGGCACCAGGCAGGCGCAAGCTTCCTGTTCAGCCTGGGCGCGGACCACACCGGGCGCGCAATCAAGCGCGCGTTCCGTCCCGGCTTCATGAAAAAGGTTTCGCGCACTTCGGTGCTGGAGCATTACGGGCTCAAGACCCTGCTCTACGGCACGCTGCTGCCCGGCCCCGACATCGGCAAAAGCTGCGCCGGGGTCATGCGCGACGCGCGCGACGCCGGCTTCGAGGTCGGCATTCATACCTGGGATCATGTCAAGTGGCAGGATCAGGTGGCGCACGCCGACGAGCACTGGACCGGCGAAGAAATGGGCGCGGCCTTCCTGCGCTTTTCCGAGATTTTCGGCAAGCCCGCACGCACCCATGGCGCCGCCGGCTGGCAAACGAACCTGCACGCGCTGCGCCTGACGCAACGCCTGGGTTTCGACTATTGCTCGGATACGCGCGGCCGCTGCCCCTTCATCCCCATTTACCGCGGAGAGATCATCGCCTGCCCGCAGTTGCCGACCACCCTGCCCACCCTGGACGAACTGATCGGCCTGGACGGGCTGACCCCGGACAATGTCGCCGCACACCTGCTCAAACTGTCCGAGAACCCGCCGCCGACCGGTCATGTGTACACCCTGCACGCCGAGCTCGAGGGTATGAAACTATTGCCGGTTTTCGAGGAATTGCTCACCGGCTGGAAAACCATGGGCTATGAGCTGACCCGAACGCGCGACCTGTACGACACGCTCAAGCTGCAAGACCTGCCCCGGCACGAACTGGACATGGGCGAAATTCCAGGCAGATCCGGTACGCTCGCCCTGCAGGGAAAGGAATTTCTCGCATGAGTCCGGCCGGCCGCCCCGAAGTTGCACCTGCGCCATGTGGCGAGGAGAGACTGTTATGAACACTTTTTTCCCCGGCTTTGAACGCAAGCAGATTCAGGTCGGCGGCGCGAACATCAATCTGGTGCACGGTGGACAGGGACCGGCGCTATTGATGCTGCATGGCTATCCGCAGACCCACTGTATCTGGCACGCCATCGCACCGCGCCTGGCGCGCAAATACACGGTGGTGGCCGCGGACCTGCGCGGCTACGGCGATTCGTCCAAACCGGCCGGATTGCCCGATCACAGCAATTACTCCAAGCGCGCCCTGGCCATGGACCAGGCCGAACTCATGCAGGTGCTAGGCCATCACCAGTTCGATCTGGTCGGCCACGACCGCGGCGGCCGCGTCGCGCACCGCCTCGCGCTGGACCATCCGCAGCGCGTGAAGAAACTGGCCGTGCTGGATATCTGTCCGACCAGGACCATGTACGCGCGCACCGACCACGCCTTTGCCAGGTCCTATTTCCACTGGTTCTTTCTGACGCAGCCCGCGCCGTTTCCGGAAACCCTGATCGGCGCCAACCCCGCGTATTTCATCAAATACCAGATGGGCCGGCGCCACGGCGGACTGCAGGTATTCGCCGCCGAAGCCATGGCAGAGTATGTGCGCTGTTTTTCCGACCCGGCCACGATCCACGCAAGCTGCGAGGATTACCGCGCGGCGGATTCGATCGACCTCGAGCACGACGCTGCCGATGCAAATACCAAAGTCGCCTGCCCGGTGCTCGCCCTGTGGGGAAAAAACGGAGTCATCGAGCAGCAATTCGATTGCCTCGCCGACTGGCGCGAGGTCGCAGGTGATGTGCGCGGGCATGCCCTGGATTGCGGCCACTATCTGCCTGAAGAACGACCGGAAGAAGTCGCGCGCGAACTGGAAAACTTTCTCGGCTGAAGCAGTTAGCGCGGGAGCGTAGAAGGAGCGTAGAAGGCGGGTTGCGTTCCTGTGCCGATTCATCAACAATACGTACGCAGGCCGGTCCCGGTCAGGCTATAGGGATGTATGGAAAAACCAGTAGTGTCCCAACGTTTTCACGAGAGACGGTTATAGGTTAATGATTGAAATACGGAAACGAGCGATTTTGTCTGGTCTCGATTTGAACGTCGAAGCGCAGAATTTGAGCCTTTTGCGGATATCCGCCGAAGGCTCCCATGCATCAAGGCATGCTTGTGTTTGCGCAGGTCATGGCCCATTTGCCGCTCTCCACATTTCGCCGCTGCGTGGCTGCGCATCGCGGCGATCACAAAGTGCAGGAGTTCTCGTGCCTGGACCAGTTCTTTGCGATGGCCTTTGCGCAGCTGACCGCCCGCGAGTCGTTGCGGGACATCGAAGTCAACTTGCGCGCCCAGTCGGCTCGGCTGTACCACATGGGCTTTCGCTGCAAGACGATTTCGCGCAACACGCTGTCCAACGCGAACGCGGTGCGGCCCTGGCAGATGTACGCCGACTTCGCGCAGCACCTGATTGGCATTGCCAGGCCGTTGTACGCCAACGAGCCATTGGCGGTGGATCTGGACGCAACGGTCTATGCGTTCGACGCCACCACCATCGACCTGTGCCTGTCGGTCTATCCATGGGCGCCGTTCCGTTCGGCCAAGGCCGCTATCAAGCTGCATACCTTGCTGGATTTGCGCGGCGCGATCCCAAGCTTCATTCACATCACCGATGGCAAGACCCACGAGGTGAACATTCTGGACGACCTGATCATCGAGCCGGGCGCGTACTATTTGCTCGATCGCGGGTATCTGGACTTCGACCGATTGTTCGCCATTCATCAAGCGCAGGCTTTCTTCGTCACCCGTGCCAAGAGCAATACCAAGTTCAAGCGGCGCTACTCGCACCCAGTCGATCGCATCAACACCAACGTCCTGTGCGATCAGGCCGGTGTGCTCACCGTGTTCTATTCGAGCAAGGACTATCCGACCACCTTGCGCAGGATCGTGGTGCGGGACGAGGAATCCGGCAAGCGCGTCACGTTTCTGACCAACAATTTTGCGTTGAAACCCGATTTGATTGCGCAGTTGTACCGGCAGCGCTGGCAGGTCGAACTGTTCTTCAAGTGGATCAAGCAGCATCTGCGCATCAAGGCGTTTCTGGGCACCAGCGAGAACGCCGTGAAGACGCAAATCTGGATTGCGGTCTGCACATACGTGCTGATCGCGATCGTGAAGAAACGACTCAAGCTGTCGCATAGTCTCTATGAAATCCTACAAATCCTGAGTCTGACCATGTTCGAAACAATACCCATAAATCAATTGCTTCCAAACCTCTCGACCAATTCAGAGCCGCCAATTTCGCCGATCCAGGGCGTTCTCCTCTGAAAAACGTTGGGACACTACTGGAAGGATACGAACATGAACTCGCGTGAAAAACTCATCCAGCGGACGATGGACGTCCAAAGAGAAATTACCCAGGCAGGACTGAAACGGCGCGACCTGCTGAAAATGGGTCTGCTCAGCGC
>JAENXP010000361.1 GCA_016649475.1 Burkholderiales bacterium
ATGAGGGCGGTGCCGGATTCGCGCGCGAGCTTTTGCATCTCGAACAGGATCTGCCCCTGGATGGTGACGTCCAGTGCCGTGGTTGGCTCGTCGGCGATAATCAGATCGGGTTTGTTCAGCAGCGCAATGGCGATGGCCACGCGCTGGCGCATGCCGCCCGAGAACTGGTGCGGGTAGGCGAGGAGGCGCTCCCCGGGTGCAGGGATGCCCACGCGCTCGAGCGCGTCGCGCGCGCGCTCGAGCGCCGCCGCGCGGCTGACGTCAGCGTGCGCCTGGATCGCCTCGATCATCTGGGTATCGATGCGCAGCACCGGATTGAGCGTCATCATCGGATCCTGGAAGATCATGGCGACGCGGTTGCCGCGAACCTTGCGCATGTCCTCACGCGCGAGCGCGAGCAGATCCCTGCCTCCCAGCAGGATGCGCCCGGAGACCACGCGCCCAGGCGGATCGACCAGGCCCATGATGGAGTAGCCGGTCATGGATTTACCCGAGCCGGATTCGCCCACCAGGCCGAGGATCTTTCCCGGCGCGACCGAGAAGCTTACGTCCTCCACCGCCTTCACCAAGCCGCGCCGGGTAAAGAAGTGCGTGCGCAGGTTCTCCACGCGCAGCGTCGCCGCGGTCATTTCTGCAGCCGCGGATTGAGCACATCGCGCAGCTGGTCGGCGACCAGGTTGATGCTGACGATGGTCAGCACGAGGGCGATGCCGGGGAAGAAACTGATCCAGTACTTGCCCGAGAGCATGTAATCGAAGCCGTTCTTGATCAACAGACCCAGCGAGGGTTCGGTGATGGGGACGCCGATGCCCAGATAGGACAGCGTGGCCTCGAGCGCGATCGCCGCCGCCACTTGCACCGTGGCGATGACGATCAGGGGCGGCAGGCAATTGGGCAGCAGGTGGCGAAAAACTATGCGCGCCGGCGGCAGCGCCAGGCACCTGGCGGCTTCGATGTATTCCTTCCCGCGCTCGACCATCGCCGTGCCGCGAACGGTGCGCGCATAGTAAGCCCATTGCACCATGATCAGCGCGAATATCGTTTTACCTGTCCCCTGGCCGAGCACGGCCAGCAGGACGAGCGCGATAAGGATCGACGGAAATGACAGCTGGATGTCGACGAGGCGCATGATGACGCCATCGGTGCGCCCGCCGAAATAGGCGGCGGCGAGGCCCATGGCCAGTCCGATGACGAGCGCGCAAAGAGTGCTTGCCGCGCCGACCGTCAGGCTGATGCGCAGGCCGTAGAAAATGCCGGACAGGATGTCGCGTCCCTGGTCGTCGCTGCCGAGCCAGAAGGTCAGGCCGCTGCCCGACGTGGAGCCGGGCGGCAGACGGCTGTCGAGCACATCGAGTTGCGCCAGATCATAGGGGTTTTGCGGCGAGATCAGCGGCGCGAACAGGGCGGCCAGCAGGATCAGCACGAGCAGCGCCAGCCCCGCGAGCGCGGGCCTGCTTTCGCCGAAATCCGCGGCGATGCGCTGCAAAGGCGTTTGTTCGGGCTGCATGGGCTACCCCGCTTGCGCGCCCAGACGCACCCGCGGATCGAGCACGGAATAGACGATGTCCACGGCGAGATTGATCAGGATGAACACGCTCACGATGATCAGCAGGTAGGCGACGATCACCGGTCGGTCGAGCACGTTGATCGAGTCGATGATCAGCTTGCCCATGCCGGGCCAGGCAAATATCGATTCGGTGACGATGGCAAATGCGATCACCGAACCGAACTCCAGGCCGATCACCGTGACGATGGGAATCATGATGTTCTTGAGCACGTGCACGCCGACCACGCGCGCGTTGGAGAGGCCTTTGGCGCGGGCGAATTTGACGTAATCCTGCAGCAGCGCCTCGCGCGTGCCGGCGCGCGTCAGGCGGATGATGAGCGAGAGCTTGAACAGCGCCAGGTTGACGGCCGGCAGGATCAGGTGTCTCAGGCCCTCCCAGCTAAGGAAGCTCACCTCAACGCCGAACAGCGTTGTCGTCGGGCCGCGGCCGCCGGAAGGCAGCCAGCCGAGTTCCACTGCGAACAGCATGATCAGCATCAGGCCCACCCAGAAAGTGGGCAGGGAGAAGCCGAGGATGGAGCCGGTCATGATCAACTTGCCCGGCCAGGAGTCGGGTGCCAGGCCCGCCCACAGGCCCAGCGGGATGCCGAGCAGCACCGCCACCGCAGTGGCGGTGAGCGCCAGTTCCAGCGTGGCCGGCATGCGCTCCAGAATCAGTTGTATTGCCGGGATGTCGTAGGCGAAGGACTTGCCCAGATCGCCCGACAGCGCCTGCCTGAGGAAGATCAGGTATTGCTCCCAAAGCGGCTTGTCCAGCCCGAGCGCTGCGATGGCGCGCGCGATGTCTGCCTGGTCGGCTTGCGGGTTGATCAGGATGTCGACAGGGTTGCCGATGGCGTACACCCCGACGAATACCAGCAGCGACATGAAACCGAGCACCAGCACGCTTTGCAGCAGACGGCGGATGATGAATGCGGGCATCAGAAAACCGACGCCGTTAACGCGGCCGGAAATCGTGGGCGAAGGTGTATTCGTCGGTACGCGCAGTGTAAGCAATGCCCTTATTCATGGCCCAGGACGCGAGCTGATGGTGCAGCAGAATCACCGGCGTGTCCTTGAGCGCCAGGCTCGCGGCTTCGCGCGCCATGGCCTCGCGTTTTTTCTCATCCAGGGTGGCGAATCCCTGTTCGAGCAGCGCATCGACCTTCGGATTGGAATAGCGGCCCCAGTTCCAGGCACCGTAGCCTTTCTCGGCATCGGGCGTGGCCAGGAGCGCGCGCAGCGCCAGGTCGCCCGAGAATGAGCCCCAGCCGAGCATGGCAAGGGAAAACTCGCCCGCGCGCGCCTTGCCGAAATACACGCTGGCGGGCATGGTTTCGACCCGGGCTTGTATGCCTATGCGCGCCAGCATTTGCGCCAGCACCTGCGCCAGCTGCTCGTCGTTGACGTAACGGTTGTTGGGCGCGTACAGGGTGAGCGCGAATCCGTCGGGATAGCCGGCTTGCGCGAGCAGTTTCTTCGCCGCCTCCGGATCGTAGATATCGGGCTTGAGCGCGGCTACATGGCCGAACACGGGGGGCGACACCAGATTGCCCGCCGCTATGGCATTGCCTTCCATTACGCGCTCCACGATCGCGCGGCGGTTGATGGCCTTGGACAGGGCCAGCCGTACGCGCGCATCCTTGAACGGGTTGCGCGCCAGCGGCTTTCCCGACTTGTCGGCGAGCTGCGGCGGGTGGTCGCGGTATTGGTCCAGGTGCAGGAACAGGGTACGCCACGAAACCTTCTGTTCCAGCCGAAACTTCGGATTCGCCTTGAGCCGGGTGAGATCGGCGGTGGGAATGTTCTCGATCACGTCCACGTCGCCTGCAAGCAGCGCGGCGATACGCGCGGTATCCGCGGGCAGGATACGCAGCGTTACCTTGTCCCAGGCAGCGGGCTTGCCATTCTGCGCGCCCCAGTAGGCGCTGTTGCGAGTGAGCTCGATGCGGTCGCCGCGGGCAAAGCGCACGAGCTTGTAGGGACCCGTACCGACGGCCGCCTTGCCGCTGTTGAAATCCTCGGTGGAGGCGCCTGCAGCTGCCTTCTTCGAAACGATGAAAATCGAGTTCAGGTCATAGGGCAGCATGGCGTAGGGCGCCGCCGTCTTGAGCTGCAGCGTCCAGGGATCGACGATCTTCTTGGCGACGATGGGTTTGACAAAGCCGGTGAACGGCCCGGGGCTAGCTGCCAGAGTTGCCGGGCGCTCCAGCGAAAAGACCACGTCCTCGGCGGTAAAGTCCGAACCGTCGTGGAATCTGACCCCCTTGCGCAGCTTGAATTCCCACGTGGTCGGATCGATCGGGCGCCAGGACACGGCGAGGCCCGGAA
>JAENXP010000529.1 GCA_016649475.1 Burkholderiales bacterium
GCTTGCGTTCGGTGATGTCGGTGTAAATGGTGACGAAACCGCCGCCCGGCAGCGGGGTTCCGCGAATTTCAAGGACGACCCCATTGGGCCGAATACGTTCGAACACATGCGGCTTCATTTCCCTGGCGCGCGCGACCGCGGCGGCGGTGATTGCCTCGGGATCGCCCGGCCCGTAGTCGCCGCGCAGCGCATTGAAGCGCAGCAGGGTGGGCAGCGACGGCAGTCCGTGGGCAAACAATTCGTCGGGGAAGTCCAGCAATTCCCTGAGCTTTGCGTTGCACGCGATCATCTCGAGATCAGGGCCGAATAACGTCACCGCACTGGGCAGATAGTCGAGGAACACCTGCAGTATTGCGCGGGAGTCGGGCGTGTCAACGCGCGCGACGCCTGCAATCTGCTGCGCGGCCGACCAGGCGCTGCCGTCGTTCGCGCCTCTCACGCCGTTTCGACTCCAACCCGCTTGCAGCCGCGCATTTTTGCGCCGGACTCAGCGACGGACGATGCTGCTGCCGGCGGCTCTCACCGGGTCGCCGGCGATCATCGCAGGGTCGTGATCGAAGTTGTACGCACGCTCGTCGCCGTTGTCGAAACGTACCGAGACCGTCCAGGTTTTGGCCTTGTTCATCTTTCCTTCGACCTTATGTCCTGCATAGGCGCCCCCGGCAATTCCGGCGACGGTGGCCAGACTCTTGCCCCTGCCCTGGCCGACCTGGTTGCCCAAGAGCCCGCCGACGACGCCCCCCGCGATCAGGCCTACCGGGCCGGCATCTCCGTCTTTCTCTGTCACCCTGACCGCGATGACCTTGCCGCAATCGCTGCAGGATGCAACATTCTGGGCGGATTTGTTTGCCGTCTCCAACCTGGCCGCGGCTGCCGCCAGCGCTTTTGTATGCTCTTCCTTGGCGTCGCGCAGGCATTGCATGCGCCGGGCGGAAGTCGATTCATCGGCGCATAGTTTCTGATCTTCGCTGTAACGCGTGTCCGCGGCCTTCTTCGCGCTTTCATAGGCGGATTTCGCCGCGTCGTCGCCCACCGCGTGTGCCGAAGCGAAGCTCAGCAGCGCCAGCAGCATCAGGCATGGTAGTTTCATCGAGTTTGTCTCCCAGGTTCGTCCGGTTGGCGATATGCCGCCCGCAGCTACGCTCGGGGAATCGCGAGATTGTATGCATAGGCTACCTTGGTGCGGGGTTGGCGGCAACCGTTCGCTGCGCCGATGCGCACCGCGCTTGACGCGCAGGCGCCCGATAGCGTGTAATTTGGCCGCTGCCAGAGAATCCGGTGGCTAAACGGCCAAGGTCTTAACTTGCCAGTCATGAATTTCCTGTCAACGTCCCGCGACTACCGCCAGTGATCGGAGCTCCGGCACCTATCGAGTTGGCGTCGCTGCTCCTGCTGCTGGTCGGGATCGGGCTGGCTTTTTCCGACATCCGCCTGTCGGGCTGGGTCGTGGGCTGGATCCTGCTCTCCGGCGCACTGTTGGTGCAGTGGTTTCGCAGCGTCCTGAGCTACAGTTTGCAGGGAGGCAGCGCCGACGCCGAGATATATCTGATCGCCGACGAGTGGATGGGGCTGGGTTTCTCGCTGCTCGTGGTGGCATCCATGTACATGATGCGGGAGGTACTGGCCAGACACAGCCTGGCGGAGGAGAGGGTGCGCGTCATCAGCGCCGCCGCGCAGGATGCCGTCGTCATGATGGATAACCGGGGCCGGATCGCGTTCTGGAACGAGGCGGGACAACGGCTTTTCGGCTACAGCCGGCAGGAAGTACAGGGCAAGAAGCTGCACGAACTGATCATCCCCGCGCGCAACCGCGCGGAATTCGAAAGAAACTTTACGGATTTCAGAAGGACCGGACAGGGGCCGGTCATCGGCAAGACCCAGGAGCTTCCCGGCTTGCGCAAGGACGGTGCGGAGATCGTCACCGAGGTTTCTGTTTCCGGGGTGAACGTGGACCAGAAATGGCATGCGATCTGCATTTTTCGCGATATCACCGAGCGCAAGCGCGCCGAGCAAATGCTCGAACTCGAGTACGCGGTGGCGCGCTGCCTGGACGGCACGGACGATCCCCCAGAAGCGCTGCGAGCGGTGATCCGCGCCATATGCCAGACGCAGAACTGGGATTGCGGGCGCTACCTGGGCTTAGACGACGCCGCCGGCGTATTGCGTCTGGTCGAGTTCTGGAGCGTGCCGGATGCAGCGATCCAGGGATTTCTGGCGGCGGCGCGGGACTTCAACTACGGCCCGGGCGTGGGCATGGTGGGCAAGGTGTGGCAGTCGGGGCAGCCGCTGTGGATTCCCGATGTCACCAAGGATGCACGCGCGGTGACGGCGATCTTCAAGGCCCAGTCCGGGTTGCGCGGCGCATTTGTATTTCCGGTGAAGTCGGAGGGAAAGACGATAGGCGTGTTTGCCTTCAACAGCCATGATGTTCGAGAGCCGCATGCCCAGTTGCTGGCCGCAGTGCAGGCGATAGGCGGCCAGGTCGGCGGGTTTCTGCAGCGCAGGCGCGCAGAGAACGGCTAGGGCGGTGTTTCAGGACATGGCTTGCCCTGTGCTGCGCGTTACAGCGGGTTCTTAGACCTGCGGCTGCAGTAACGCCCCGCTTAGCAGATCCTTGGATAGATACTGCTGGCGATAGGTTTCGAAGGGGACCTCGTCCGCGGCTTCGATTCGCCGCTGGGCTGCGAGCGATTCTTCGGCCATCGCGGCATAGCGCGCTTCCACCTCCGGCGACAGCGGCAGGTCCTGCAGCGCGCGCCGGTGACGCACGGACTGTGTCAGGGCGAAGGCCAGGTAGGA
>JAENXP010000598.1 GCA_016649475.1 Burkholderiales bacterium
CGCGAACGCGCCAAGCACCTGTTCATGCTGCCGACGGTGGAGGTGGTCGAGGCCGACGCATGCGATGCGGCGCAGCTTGCCGCCGCGCTGCGCGGCTGCGACGCCGCGATCAACCTGGTGGGCGTGCTGCAAAGCCGCCCGGGCGAACCCTATGGCGTCGATTTCCGCAACGCGCATTCGGAGTTGCCGCGCGTACTGGTGTCGGTCTGCGAACAATGGCACATCCCGCGCCTGTTGCACATGAGCGCGCTGAATGCGTCGAGCAAGGGCCCCAGCGCCTACCTGCGTTCCAAGGGCGACGGCGAAAACTGGATGTTCGCAGAGGGCAAGCGGCTGGCGATCAGCGTATTCCGCCCGTCGGTGGTGTTCGGTCCGGAAGACAGCTTCCTCAATATGTTCGCGCTGCTGCAGCGTTTCATGCCGGTGGTGCTGCTCGCCTGCCCCGAGGCGAAATTCCAGCCGGTCTATGTCGAGGACGTGGCGCGGGCGCTGGTGCATGCGCTCGGCGACCGCGACAGCTTCGGCCAGACCTACGATCTGTGCGGCCCCAGGGTCTACAGCCTGCGCGAGCTGGTCAAGTTCGCCGGCCGCGCGAGCGGCCATCCGCGTCCCGTCATCGGCCTGAACGCCAAGTACTCCATGTTGCAGGCGTGGATCATGGAGTGGCTGCCGGGCAAGCTCATGAGCCGCGACAACGTGCTGTCGATGTCCTTGGCCAGCACCAGCGACGCAGCTTTTCCCTTCGGCATCCAGCCCGCCGCCATCGAGGCGGTTGCGCCGGTCTACCTGCGCGGAATCTACGCGCGTTCGCGACTCAACCTGCTGCGCGGCCATGCCGGCAGAAAGACGCGCGCGGCGTGAAGCAGCTCAAACTCGCGATAGCCAACAAGAACTACTCCTCCTGGTCGATGCGGCCCTGGGTACTGCTTACCCAGGCCGGCATCGCGTTCGAGGAGATCCAGCTCAAGTTCAGCGATGAGGCCGCGGTCTGCGGCGTAGAACCCTACTCGCCGACGCGCCAGGTGCCGGTACTGATGGTCGAAGGCGAGCCGGTGTGGGATTCGCTTGCCATCTGCGAGGCGGTGGCGGAGTTGTTTCCCGACAAGCGTCTGTGGCCGGAGGTCGCGCGCGCGCGCCAGATCGCGCGTTCCATCTGCGCGGAAATGCACGCCGGCTTTCGCAGCCTGCGCGACGCCATGCCGATGAACATGCGCGCCTCGCTGCCGGGCAGGGGCATGAGCCCGGAGGTGCAGAAGGACATAGACCGCATCGCCGAAATCTGGGAATCCTGCCGCAGCCGCTATGGCGCGGGAGGCGAGCTGCTATTCGGGCAGTTCACCGTCGCCGACGCGTTCTACGCGCCGGTGGCCTCGCGCTTCCTCACCTACGCGGTAAGCTTGCCGCCGGTGGCGCAGCGTTATGCCGACGCGCTGCTCACGCTTCCTGCGGTGCGCGATTGGATGGCGCAGGCGCGCCGCGAAACCGAATTCGTGCGCGCCGACGAGCCCTATAGCTAACGCCGGCCTGACGCCGCAACGGGTCCCCGGTGAAAATCTACGCAGTTGGTGGCGCGGTCCGCGATGAACTTCTCGGCCTCCCGGTGAAGGACCGCGACTACGTCGTGGTCGGCGCGACGCCGGATGACATGATCCGCCTCGGTTACAGGCCGGTAGGCAAGGATTTCCCGGTATTCCTGCACCCGAAGACGCACGAGGAATATGCACTGGCGCGCACCGAACGCAAGACAGCGCGCGGCTACCGGGGCTTTCAGGTCCATGCCGCGCCCGACGTGACGCTCGAACAGGATCTGTCGCGGCGCGACCTCACCATCAACGCCATCGCCCGCGACCGGCAGGGCCGCCTCATCGATCCCTACGGCGGCGCCGCCGACTTGAAGCGCGGCGTGCTGCGCCATGTGAGCCCGGCGTTCGCCGAGGACCCGGTGCGGATCCTGCGCGTGGCGCGCTTCGCCGCGCGCTTCGGCTTCAAAGTTGCGCCGGCGACACTGCGCCTGATGCGCGCGATGGTAGAGGCGGGGGAGGCCGATGCGCTGGTGGCCGAACGCGTGTGGCAGGAACTGGCCGTCGGCCTGATGGAAGCCGCGCCATCGAAAATGTTCACGCTGCTGCGCAGCTGCGGTGCGTTGGCTCGCGTGCTGCCGGAACTGGCCGAGGCATGGGCGCGTCGCGGCGTGCACGCGCGCACGCAGCGCGCGCTCGATTTTGCCGCGGCCAGGGGCTATGCGCTCGAGGTGCGCTACGCCGTGCTCGCCTGCGGGCTCGCGGGTGTGGAAGCGTCCGAACGCGAACTGCGCCGCATGAGCGCGCGTCTGCGCGCACCCGCGGACGCGCGCGATCTGGCGGTGCTGGTTCTGCACCAGCACGAACAGATCGACCGCGGCGCGAAACTCGACGCCGAAGCGATC
>JAENXP010000685.1 GCA_016649475.1 Burkholderiales bacterium
GAATTCGGGGGTTTCGCCCGACCAATGCAAGCACCCCCATAAACCTCTGACCTGGAATCCAGATGACCCGTCAACGTCTCGTTCTGATCGCCCTGCTGCTAAGCGCCGCGCTCAGCTATTTCGCCTTCGATCTGGGTCGCTACCTGAGTCTGGATTTTTTCAAGAGCCAGCAGGCCGCCATCGAAACCTGGCGCGCGGCGCAACCGGTAAAGGCGGCGCTGCTCTACTTGCTCGCCTACGTCGCGATCACCGGTCTTTCCCTGCCCGGAGCGGCGGTGATGACGCTTGCGGGCGGCGCGGTTTTCGGCCTGCTCTGGGGCACGGTCCTGGTGTCCTTCGCTTCCACGGCCGGCGCGACGCTGGCCTTCCTCGCGTCGCGCTTCCTTTTGCGCGACTGGGTGCAACAGCGATTCGGCGAGCGCTTGCAGGCCGTCAACGCCGGCATCGAGCGCGAAGGCGGCTTCTATCTGCTCGCGCTGCGCCTGGTGCCGCTGTTCCCCTTCTTCGTCATCAACCTGGTGATGGGGCTCACGGCGATCCGCACGCGCATCTTTTACTGGGTCAGCCAGGCCGGCATGCTCCTGGGCACGATCGTGTATGTGAACGCCGGCACCCAGCTGGCGAAAATCGAGTCCCTGTCCGGCATCCTCTCGCCCGCGATCGTCGCGTCGTTCGCGTTGCTGGGCATTTTTCCCCTGCTGGCCAAGAAAATCACCGAGCGCGTGCGCACGAACAAGGTCTATGCCGGCTGGAACAAACCGCGGCGCTTCGAGCGCAACCTGATCGTGATCGGCGCCGGGTCCGCCGGGCTGGTCACCTCCTACATCGCTGCCGCAGTGAAAGCCAGGGTCACGCTGGTGGAGAAGCACAAACTGGGCGGAGACTGCCTGAATACCGGTTGCGTGCCTTCGAAAGCCCTGATCCGCTCCGCCAGGCTGCTTGCCCACATGCGCCGTTCGCGTGAATTCGGCATCCGCGACGCCCGGGCGGAGTTCGACTTTGCCGAGGTGATGGAGCGCGTGCAACGCGTCATCAAAACCGTAGCGCCGCACGACTCGGCCGAGCGCTATACCGAACTCGGCGTGGAGGTGATCGAAGGCACGGCGAAAATCGTCTCGCCCTGGGAGGTAGAGGTCACGCGCAACGACGGCGAGCGCGAGCGCCTGACCACGCGTTCCATCGTCATTGCCACCGGTGCACGCCCCTTCGTTCCGCCGATTCCGGGCATCGAGGACGTCGGCTATCTCACCTCCGATACCGTGTGGGACCTGCGCCAGTTGCCGCGGCGGCTGGTGGTGCTGGGCGGCGGCCCGATCGGCTCGGAGCTGACCCAGACCTTTGCCCGGCTCGGCGCCGAAGTCACGCAGGTGGAAATGGCGCCGCGCATCCTGATCCGCGAGGATCCGGAGGTGTCCGAACTGGTGGCGCAGCACTTTCGCGCCGAGGGCATAGCCGTCCTGGTCAATCACAAGGCGAAGCAGTTCGTCGTGGAAGGCGGCGAAAAAATCCTCGTCGCCGAATACGCGGGCGCGGACGTGCGCATCCCTTTCGACGCGCTGCTGGTTGCCGTCGGCCGCGTCGCGAATCTGCAAGGCTACGGCCTGGAGGAACTGGGCATCGCAGCGAAGCGCACGGTCGAGACGAACGAATTCCTGCAAACCGGATTTCCCAATATCTATGCCGCCGGCGACGTCGCCGGGCCGTATCAGTTCACCCATACGGCGGCGCATCAAGCCTGGTACGCGGCGGTCAACGCGCTGTTCGATCCGTTCAAGAAATTCCGCGCGGATTATTCAGTCATTCCCTGGGCCACCTTCGTCGACCCGGAAGCGGCGCGTGTGGGATTGAACGAGACCGAGGCGAAAGAGCGCGCGATTGCGTACGAAGTGACTGTGTACGGCATCGACGATCTGGACCGCGCGATCGCCGATGGCGAGGCCCACGGCTTCGTCAAAGTACTCACCGTACCCGGAAAGGACCGGATACTCGGCGTCACCATCGTCGGCGAGCATGCGGGCGACCTGATCGCAGAATACGTCCTGGCGATGCGTTACGGCATCGGGCTCAACAAGA
>JAENXP010000158.1 GCA_016649475.1 Burkholderiales bacterium
GGTCGAACACTGGATGCGCATACTCGAACTCGACGATCACCTTGTCCGCCTGCGGCGCACGCGTCGGGTTCAGCGTGACGATGACCGGCTGCTTGAATGGCAGCGGCTGCAGCTTGTCGATCAGGTAGCTCACGCCCACCGGCGCGGCGCCCGCCTCGCCGGCCTTGTCGACAATATAGTTCCATGCCGACCATACGCCGCGGCGCAGGGGCAGCAGCGCCGTATCGGTGTGCAGCACCGCCCGGTTGGGCTGATAGCTGACGGCGCCTAGAATGCGGCGCTCAGCCGGACTCGCCTGCTCCCCCAGGAGCGCCAAGGCCTGATCCGAGTGGCAAGCGAGCACCGCCCGGTCGTATGTTTCGATGCCATCGCGCGTATGCAGCGATACCCTGCCGTCCTGCGCGCGTATCGTATTTACCCCGCAGTGCAGACGGATCGAAGGAATGTCGCGCGCCATCCGGCGCACATATTCGCGCGCGCCGCCGCGCACCGTGCGCCACTGCGGGCGGTCGACGATTTGCAGCAGGCCGTGGTTGTGGCAGAAACGCGCGAAGGTCGTCACCGGATAGGCGAGCATCGTCTGCGTCGGGCAGGACCAGATCGCGCCTGCCATGGGCAGCAGGTACCAATCGCGAAACGCGGGTCCGTAGCCGCCAAGTTCGAGGAACTCCCCTAGCGTAAGCTCCGAATCGGCATACCTCGAACGGGCAGTGGCGATGCGGGTAGCCGCGCGGTTGAAGCGCACGATGTCGGCGAGCATGCGCCAGAACGCAGGCCGCACAAGATTGGACGGCTGTGCAAATACGCTGGCGAGGCTGCTGCCGGCCCACTCGATCTGCCCCTGGCCGACGCTGACGCCGAAAGACATTTCCGAGGGCGCCGTTTCGATATCGAAGTGAGCGAACATCGCCGTCAGGTTGGGATAGGTGCGATGGTTGAATACCAGAAAGCCGGTGTCGACCGCGTGGCTGATGCCCTCGAGCGTCACGTCCACCGAGTGGGTGTGGCCGCCGAGGTAGTCGTTGGCTTCGTACAGAGTGACCTCATGGCTGCGCGCGAGCAACCATGCCGCCGAAAGTCCGGCGATGCCGGAGCCGATAACTGCGATGCGCACGGGCCTACTCCGGCACGCGCTTGTCGCGCTGGATCAGCGCGTAAGCCGAATGATTGTGGATCGACTCGAAGTTCTCCGATTCCACGGTATAGGCGGCTATGCGTACGTCCTGGTTCAACGCGAGGGCAATGTCGCGCACCAGGTCCTCGACGAACTTGGGATTGTCGTAGGCACGTTCGGTAACGTACTTTTCGTCGGGGCGCTTGAGCAGCCCGTAGACTTCACAGGAGGCCTGCGCCTCGGCGACGGCCACCAGGCCTTCGATGCCCATGGACGCGCCGGGTACCAGCTCGGTTTCTATGGTGATATGCGAGCGCTGGTTGTGTGCGCCGTATTCGGAGATTTCCTTGGAGCACGGACACAGGCTGGTCACCGCCGTCACCACCTTCATCGTGTACCGGTACCGGCCCTGCGCATTCATCTGCGCCTGCAGCGTGACATCGTAGTCGAGCAGGCTCTGCACCTTGGACACAGGCGCGGCCTTGCTGATGAAATAGGGAAAACGCGCTTCGATGTGGCCGGTGCGCGCCTCGAGGCGGCGCAGCATCGCGTCCATCAGCGCACGCATGCCGCCCGCGTCCAGCGGTCGGTGTGCATGGCGCTGCAGCAGTTCGAGAAAGCGCGACATATGTGTGCCCTTCTGCTCATGGGCCAAGCCGACGTACATGTCGAAGGTGGCCACGCTGGGCGCCGTGCTGCCGTCTGGCCGCGCCAGGGTGACCGGATGGCGTACGGACTTCACGCCGACGCGATCGATGGCGACCAGCCTGCGATCCGGCGTCGCCTGGATGTCGGGGAGGAAAAAGCGCTCAGGTGCATTCATGGCATGGCCTTATCTAATTGAAAATGCTAACGTTCTTAACTGAAGACGCGTGTATCGCCTGGCGCAGCCTACAGCTTCGAGGCCTGCGTTCCGCAACCGCGGCCGCAGGCTGTTCGAATCGGAATGCAACAGGGTAGACAAACTTCCTTTAATCTGTAGTTTGTCCTAGTCAAAATACAGGTTGGTGCTACAATACGTCAATTGAAAGCCATTTGTCAACGTTTTGTCCAGGACAAATAATGTTAGATACCTATTCAAATGGACCGGTTTCTGGCCTGAGCATAGGCGCGGTCGAGCGCGATACCGGTTTCTCCAAGGACATCCTGCGGGTGTGGGAAAAGCGCTACCGTTTTCCGACACCTGGACGCGACCAGTTCGGCGAACGGGTCTACAGCGCTGCGGAGGTCCAAAAACTGCGCGCCCTGAAGCGCCTGCTCGATCTGGGCTATCGCCCGGGAAAAATTGTCGAATTGTCTCTGGAGGAACTCGGCGCCCTGGCCGGAGAGCAAGGCAATTGCCAGACCTGCCCTGAGCAACTCCAGCCCTTGCTCGATCTGATCAAGACGCACCGGGTCGACGCGCTGCGTCTGCAACTTGGCCAAACGCTGATGAGCCAGGGGCTGCGGCCGTTCCTGCTCGATACCATCGTGCCGCTGAACCGGGCCGTCGGCGATTTGTGGGCGCGAGGCGAATTTCAGATTTTCGAAGAACATCTTTATACCGAAGCGCTGCAGGCAATTCTGCACGGCGCGCTCAACACCATGCAGCGCGCCGGCGCAGCGCCCCGCGTACTGTTGACGACGCTACCGGGTGAACAACACGGCTTGGGACTGCTGATGGCGCAAGGCCTGCTCGCGGTCGAGGGCTGCGCCTGCGTATCCCTGGGCACGCAAACGCCGGTTCAGGAAATCGTGCTCGCGGCCGGCTCGCAGGATGCTGACGTCGTAGCCCTGTCCTTCAGTGTCGCCTTCCCGGCGGCTCAGGTTTGGGATGCACTGGAGGAATTGCGGCGGCGCCTACCCGGAAATATTGCACTTTGGGCGGGGGGGGGCAACGCCGCGCTCGCCAGACGTAACACGCCAAACGTAACGGTAGTCGGCGAACTCGACGCCATATCGCAGGCAATTACGGCGTGGCGTACGTCGCGCACAGCGGCGTCTTCAGAACCAAAAGGCGCGTAGAACCATGAGGCGCGTATTCTTTTATTCATTATGGCTGGTCTTTGCGACCCTCCTGGCACGCGAACTGTGGGCAGCAGACGCGCTGCCGCTGGCGGAACTCGCCAAACCCGGGCGCGTATTGATGCTGCGCCACGCCTACGCCCCGGGCACGGGGGATCCGCCGAACTTCAGGCTGGATGATTGCACCACGCAGCGCAATCTCGACGCCAGCGGGCGGGCCCAGGCCGCGGCGCTGGGTGAGCGGCTTGCGCGGGCCGGCATTACGCGCGCGAAAGTCTATTCCAGCCAGTGGTGCCGCTGCATGGAAACCGCGCGACTGCTCAAACTTGGCGCAGTCGAGGCGCTTCCTGCATTGAATTCGTTCTACGAACGCGAGGAGCAGCGCGACGCCAGGGTCGCTGCGCTGCGCCACTTTCTCGCGACGCTCCCCGCCGACGGACCGCCCGTGATATTGGTGACGCACCAGTTCACGATCAATATCTTGACCGACGCCGGAACTCCCTCGGGCGGCGGCAGTCTATTTCAACTGAACGGCTCGGGCGCGCCGCTACGTCTCGGAGCGATCGAAGCCAACTGAGTCCTTACTTGCGGGGGGGGAAGAGACCATGCGCACCATCCTTTTCGCTGCATTCGTCGCGCTCGCATCTACGGCCTGGGCGCAGCCGCAGCTCAAGGTTACCCAATTGGCCGAACTGGCCGATGGCTTGTCGCAACCCCACGACGCGGCGTTCTCCCCCGACGGCAAGCTGATCTACGTCACCGACATGCGCAACAGCCGCGTCCGCGTACTGGAAGCGATGACGCTCAAGCCTGTCGGCGTGTTCGGCCAGGGCGAATTGTCTTATCCGCACGATGCCGAGTTCGACCGCAGCGGGCGGCTTCTGGTCGCAGATACGGGCAATGACCGCATCGCGATTTACGAAACCCGGGGTGCGGGCGCACAACTCGTCGGCGAGTTGAGGGGGCTTTCCGGCCCGGAGGGCGTCGCGGTCGCGCCCGACGGTCGCATCTACGCCACCAACACGCGTTCCGAAACGCTGGCCGTGTTTCGCGACGGCAAGCTCGAGCGCACGGCAGGAAGCTCTGGGGCGAAGAACGGCGAATTCTCGAATCCGCACGATGTCGAGGCGGCCGCGAACGGCAGCGTGTATGTCATCGATTCGAGCAATGACCGGGTGCAGGTATTCGATTCCGCACTGAACCACCGCGCGAGTTTCGGCGCAGAGCTCAAACTTAACGGGCCGAAGTATCTGGCCTTCGACGGCGATCGTATCTGGCTCGCCGACGAGTACAACCATCGCATCCTGCTGTTGGATCAGAGGCATCGCCTGCTCGGCGTACTCGGCACCGGCAAGCGCGGTCGCGGCCCCAACGCGTTCTACAAGCCGGAGGCGGTGCTGGCACGCGCGCCGCATGTTTGGGTCATCGATACCCACAACGACCGCATCGTGCTCTTGCGTGTCGAGAATACGGGGGCGGAGTAAGCGCGAGAAAAAGGGGTCGGAGCAACTTTTCCATCGAAGTTCCGGCCAAAGCAACGACCTCGGGGCAGGGAAAAGTTACTCCGACCCCTTTTTCACTAGGAGCCCGGGCCGAAGGTTGACGGCCGCACCTCCGGCACGGTCGCTGCGCGCCGCGCGAGCCAATAGCGGTAGGGCGGCGGCACCAGCAGGAATTTCGGATCGACTCCGAGTTTCTGCGCGGCGTCCATGGCCCAGTTCGGGTTGTAGAGCATCTCGCGCGCGAGCGCGACCAGGTCGGCGCGGCCTTCCTGCAGGATCTGCTCGGCCTGCTCGGCGTGCACGATCAATCCCACCGCCATGGTCATGATCTTGCCGTCTTTCCTGATCTTCTCGGCATAGGGCACCTGATAGCCGTAGGCGGGCTTGGCCGCACCGGCGGGCGGCTTGCCGAGGATGCCGCCCGAGCTGCAATCGATCACGTCCACGCCCATCGGCTTCACCAGTTTCGCCAGCGCGGCGCTCTGCTCCGGTCCCCAACCCGCATCGTCCTCGGCCGACAGGCGCAGGAACAGCGGCTTGCCCGGCGGCCAGTGTTTGCGCACGCACTCGCACACCTCGAGCGCGAAGCGCATGCGATTCGACTCCGAGCCGCCGTATTCATCGCTGCGCTGGTTCGCCAGTGGCGAGAGAAACTCGTGAATCAGGAATCCGTGCGCGCCGTGGATCTCCACCACGTCGAACCCTGCGGCGTGCGCACGTGCCGCGGCCTTGCCCCAGGCCTCGGCGATGGCGCGTATCTCCTCGCGCGCGAGCGCGCGCGGCACGGGTGAGCCCTCGTCGGCGGGAAGCGCGCTCGGTGCGACGAGTTCCCAGGCGTCCCAATCTTCGACACCGCCGCTTTCCGCTTCGGCGCGCTGCAGCGGCAGTCCACCCTCCCACGGGCGCTGGATGCGCGCCTTGCGCCCGGAGTGACCGAGCTGTATGCCCGCAGCGGCTCCGCATTGGTGCACGAAATCGACAATGCGCGCGAGCTGCGGCACATAAGCGTCATCCCAGATGCCCAGGTCGCCGATCGTGCCGCAGCCGCGGCGTTCGATCTTGGTCGATTCCAGGATCACCAGTCCGGCGCCGCCCGCGGCGTAGCGCCCCGCGTTCATCAAATGCCAGTCGGTGGGAAAGCCGTTCACCGCGGAATACTGGTGCATGGGCGCGACTACGATGCGGTTCTTGAGCGTGAGCTCGCGCAGGCGCAGCGGCGTGAACAAAAGTGGCTGGGTCATGGGGTTTTCCTCCAGGTCATGAGCAGAGTGTACAATTACGCCGCTGTTTCATCGAGCATAAAGCAAATCGCAATAGCCCATCCCGGGTACGCTCGGCCTACGCGCCGGCATCGAGCCCGATAATTGAGGAGACCTAGAATGCATCCGAGCCATACAGGCCGTCGCGGCCTGCTGAAATTGATCCTGTCGGCCAGCATGGCTTCTGCGTTGTTCGCGCACGGCCTGGACGCCGCGGCGCAAACGCGTATCACCTACAAATCGGCGAAAGCCGGTTCGTCCTACTATCAAATGGCGGTCGAGATCGCGCAGGCGATGAAGGCCGGCTCCGA
>JAENXP010000059.1 GCA_016649475.1 Burkholderiales bacterium
AGCGCCAGCGGCGACGCGCCCGCGCGGCACGCGCGCGATCCGCACTATGCGCGCGAAGCCGAGCGCTACGACAATCCACTGCCCAGCCGCGAACTGATACTCGACACTTTGGCGCATGAGGGCATTCCGGTGCAGGAGGAAAACCTGTGCCATCTGCTGCATATAGAACCGGATGAGGTCGACAGTTTCCGCCGGCGGCTGCGCGCGATGGAACGCGAAGGCCAGATCATGCGCAACCGCCGCGACGCGATCCTGGTGGCGGGCAAGCTCGACCTGGTCTCCGGGCGGGTCGAAGGTCATCCCGACGGCTACGGCTTTCTCGTGCCCGACGAAGACGGGCCCGACCTGTTTCTCTCCGAGAAAGAGATGCGCAAGGTGCTGCATGGCGATCGCGTCATGGCGCGCGAGAGCGGCGTCGACCGGCGCGGACGTCCGGAAGGCGCGATCGTGGAAATCATCTCGCGCGCCAATACGCGCCTGGTCGGGCGGCTGCACAAGCCGCACGGGGTCGCCTTCGTTGCTGCGGAGAACCGGCGCATCAGCCAGGATATTCTGATTCCGCCCGGTGCTGAAATGGGGGCGAAGCCGGGACAGGTGGTGACGGTGGAAATCGTGGCACAGCCCGACAAGAACGCGCAGCCGGCTGGACGCATAGTCGAAGTGTTGGGCAATTACGCCGACCCGGGCATGGAAATCGAGATCGCACTGCGCAAGCACGAATTGCCGTATGAATTCTCGGGCGCGGTGATGCGTCTCGCCGAGAAGCTGCCGGACGAAGTGCGTCCCGGTGACAGCAAGGGGCGCGAGGATCTGCGTGCGCTGCCGCTGGTGACCATCGACGGCGAAACGGCCAGGGACTTCGACGATGCGGTGTACTGCAAGCGCGAGGGCAAGGGCTTTCGTCTGTGGGTGGCGATCGCCGACGTGAGCCACTACGTGCGCCCCGGCGATGCGCTGGACACGGCCTCGCGCGAACGCGGCAATTCGGTGTATTTCCCGCGCCGCGTCATTCCGATGCTGCCGGAGAAGCTCTCCAACGGCCTGTGTTCGCTCAATCCGAACGTGGATCGCCTGTGCATGGTGTGCGAGATGAGCGTGGATGCGCTGGGCGAAATCGGGCCCTATCGTTTTTATGCGGCGGTAATGCGCTCGCAGGCGCGCCTGACCTATAACCGGGTGGCGGCCGCGCTGGGTCTGCAAGCGGTGAGCGGCGAGCCGGTGCCTGCCCATCTGGTGCCGCAGTTGCAGGATCTCTACGCTCTGTATCACGTCCTCGCGAAGGCGCGCGAGAAGCGCGGCGCCATCGACTTCGAGACCATCGAGACGCAGATGCTATTCGACGCGCAGGGCAAGATCGAGAACATCGTGCAAACGCAGCGCAACGACGCGCACCGGCTGATCGAGGAATGCATGCTGGCGGCCAACGTCTGCGCCTCCGACTTTCTGCACGAGCGCAAGCACCCGGCGCTGTACCGCGTGCATCAGGGACCAACACCGGAAAAACTCGAGGCGCTGAGGACCTTTCTCAAGCAGTTCGGCCTGGATCTTACCGGCGGCGATACCCCGCACGCGAAGGATTACGCGAAACTGCTCGCGAGGATCAAGGGGCGTCCCGATATCCAGTTGCTGCAGACGGTGCTGCTGCGGTCGTTGAAACAGGCGCAGTACAGTCCGGAAAACGTCGGCCATTTCGGCCTCGCCTACGAGGCATATACCCACTTTACTTCGCCCATACGGCGCTATCCGGACCTGGTGGTGCATCGCGCGATCAATGCCGCGCTAGCGGGGAAGAGCTACAACCCTGGCAACTGGGAAGAGCTGGGCGCGCAGTGCTCCATGACCGAGCGCCGCGCCGACGAGGCGACCCGCGATGTCGAGTCCTGGCTGAAGTGCTTTTACATGCAGGACCGCATCGGCGAGGAGTTCGCGGGCTCGATCAGCGCCGTCACCGGCTTCGGCATATTCGTTGCGCTGGACGATGTCTACGTCGAAGGCCTGGTGCATATTTCCGAACTGGGCGAGGACTACTATCATTTCGACGCTGCCCGGCACCAGTTGCTGGGCGAGCGCACCGCGCGGCGCTTTCGCCTCGCCGACCGGGTGACGGTAAAGCTGGTGCGCGTGGATCTGGATTCGAGCAAGATCGATTTTCGGCTTGCCGAAGAGCCTGCGCCCAAAAAGAAAAAGGGCTGAACCTTGGGCAGCACCAGTTTCATTCACGGTTTCCACGCCATCACCGCGCGCCTGCGCCAGGACGCCAGGAGCGTGCATGAGCTGTATTGCGACAGTGCGCGCGCCGATCCGCGCATGCGCGATCTGGTGAAACTCGCCGAGGGCCTGGGCTTGCGCGTGCTGCAAGTGGACACGCGGCGCCTGGACGGGATGGCGCCGCCCGGCAGGCACCAGGGCGTGGTGGCCCGAGTGGACGCGCTGCGCCGGCTGGTTTCGCTCGACGACCTGTTGGATGGGCTGAAGGAACCGCCGTTGCTGCTGGCGCTGGACGGCGTGCAGGATCCGCACAATCTTGGCGCCTGCCTGCGCGTGGCCGACGCCGCCGGCTGCCATGCGGTGATCGCACCCAAGGACCGTGCCGTCGGACTTTCGGCCGCGGTGATCAAGGTCGCGAGCGGGGCGGCCGACAGCGTGCCCTACATCGCAGTCACGAATCTTGCGCGCACCCTGCGCGAACTGAAGGAACGCAATATCTGGGTGGTGGGAGCGGACTCGGAAGCGAAAGAGGGGCTGTACTCTGCCGAGCTTCCCGCCGCCTTGGTCTGGGTACTGGGCGCCGAAGGCGAGGGCATGCGGCGCCTCACGCGCGAAACCTGCGACCAGCTGGTGAAAATCCCCATGTTGGGACAGGTCGAGAGCCTCAACGTCTCGGTGGCCAGCGGGGTCGTCCTGTTCGAATCGCGCCGCCGGCGATCAACACCCGGAGCTTGAGAAATATTTGCCTTGAAGAGCGGTTTCCCTTTATAATCACACGCTTTTCGCCGATCGCCGGTTTATCCAACCGGCCCACCTTGCCTCACCGTTACGCATGACGGGAGGCTCAACCCATAAGGAGACTGCATGCGACATTACGAAATCGTATTCATCGTCCATCCCGATCAGAGCGAGCAGGTGCCCGCAATGATCGAGCGTTACCGCAGCACCATCACCGCCCGCAAGGGTGCGATCCACCGCCTCGAAGACTGGGGCCGGCGCCAGATGACTTTCCCCATATCCAAGATGCACAAGGCGCACTACGTGCTCATGAACATCGAATGCGACCAGGAAACCCTGGACGAGCTCGAGCATTCGTTCAAGTTCAACGACGCGGTCCTGCGCCACCTCACCGTGCAGATGAAGGCCGCGGTCACCGCGCCTTCGCCGATGATGAAGGAGGAGAAGTCGCGCTCGGTGCTGAACGGCGAGGCGCCGAGGGCGGCCGAGACGCCCAAGGCGGCTGAAGAACCTGCCGCGGCAGCAACGGCAGCCGCCGCTTCCTGAGCATATTGGACAATCAGTTCGTGCTTTCCGGCAATTTGATCGAACTCGACGCGCTGCGCTACACGCCCGCCGGTATTCCGGTGGTCAATTTCAGGCTCAGCCACACTTCCGAGCAGGTCGAAGCCGGGCACGCGCGCGCGGTTCAGTGCGAGGTGGCCGGTTTGGCCTTCGAGCGTGAAGCGCGCCTGATGGCCGCAGCCCGGCCCGGGATGCAGGTGAAAGTCACCGGATTCCTGGCGGGCAAGAGCCGCGAAAGCAAACAACTGGTATTACACGCAACCAACATTGAATTCGTAGAAGGAGTTTGACATGCCACCACCAAGAAGAGGCGCCAAGGGCAAGGGCAAGGGCCGCAACGACAAGAAAGACGACAAGAAAGGCGGGCGCCAGCTATTCAAGCGGCGCAAGTTCTGCCGCTTTACCGCCGAGAAGATTGAGTGGATCGATTATAAAGACATCGAAATACTCAAGGACTTCATCAACGAGAACGGCAGGATCATCCCGGCGCGCATTACCGGCACCAAGGCCGGCTATCAGCGCCAGCTGTCCACGGCGATAAAGCGCGCGCGCTTCCTTGCGCTGCTGCCTTACACCGATCTGCACTGAGGAGCGCGGCCATGCAAGTGATACTGCTGGAAAAAGTAGTCAACCTCGGCGCCCTGGGCGACGTGGTCAAGGTAAAAGAGGGCTATGCCCGCAATTTCCTTATTCCCCACGGCAAGGCCAAGCGCGCCACGCCTGAAAACCTCGCCGCATTCGAAGTGCGTCGCGGTGAACTCGAGATGGCGCAGACCGAGGCCTTGACCAAGGCGCAGGCAATCGGTTCGAGGGTCGACGGTCTGACGGTCCAGGTCACGCGCAAGACCGGCGTGGACGGACGTTTGTTCGGTTCGGTCACCACGCACGACATCGTCGAGGCGCTGCAAGCGCAGGGCTTCGAAGTCGAGCGCGCTGCCATCCGTCTGCCGGAGGGGCCGTTGAAACAGATCGGTGACAAGTCGATCGCGATTGCGCTGCATTCGGACGTGGTCGTGCACATTACGGTGTCGGTGCTGGGCGAAGCCGCAGAGTAGAGGGCAAGCCGTTGATTAAAAAAGGCCGGAATTCCGGCCTTTTTGTTTTGGACCGCCCGCGACCGTAGGAGGGTTGGGGACCCTCAGCACCAACCGGGGCTATCGCGCGCCGTTTAAAGGCGCGCACCTCGCGATGCCCCGGGTGCAAATAAATTAACTTGGCGGGTGCGGCGATCATTCCCTGTAATGTCGCGGTACTGCTGGTAGAATTTGCATTCAACTATTGTTGCTCCCATGGCCCAGGCAAACCCTCAAATCGTGAATGATCCGCAGCTGGCGCAGCTGCGTGTGCCGCCGCATTCAATCGAGGCGGAGCAGTCGGTGCTCGGCGGACTGCTGCTCGACAACCAGGCCTGGGAACGCGTCGCCGACATCCTCGCGGAGGGCAATTTCTACCGCGACGACCATCGCCGCATCTATCGTCATATCGGCAAGCTGATGGAAAAGAACCGGCCGGCCGACATGGTCACCGTGTTCGAGTCCATAGAACAAAGCGAAGACAAGGACAAGACCGGCGGACTCGCCTATCTGGGGGCGTTGGCGCAGAACACGCCCTCGGCGCACAACATCCGCCGCTACGCCGAAATCGTGCGCGAGCGCGCGATCCAGAGGCGCTTGATCGAAGTGGGCACCGGCATTGCCGACACCGCTTTGAACCCGATGGGCAAGGATGTGGGGCAGTTGCTCGATGAGGCTGAATCGCGCGTGTTCGAAATCGCCGAAGCTGGCGCGCGCGGACACCAGGGCCTGGTCGAGATCCAGCCCATCCTGGCGCAGGTGATGGAGCGCATTGACATGCTCTATCATCGCGACAATCCTTCGGACATCACCGGCATCGCCACAGGTTTCGCAGATCTGGACCAGAAGACATCGGGCTTGCAGCAGGGCGACCTGATCATCGTCGCCGGGCGCCCGAGCATGGGCAAGACTGCGTTTGCGCTGAATATTGCGGAGCACGTGGCGGTGAATGATCGCCTTCCGGTGGCGGTGTTCAGCATGGAAATGGCCGGTTCCCAACTCGCCATGCGTATGCTTGGCTCCATCGGGCGGCTGGACCAGATGAAGTTGCGCACCGGGCGGCTGACCGACGAAGACTGGAGCCGCCTGACCGACGCAGTGGGCAAGGTGCACGACGCCCCGATCCATATCGATGAGACGCCGGCATTGAACTGCCTCGAGCTGCGCGCGCGCGCGCGGCGCATGCACCGCCAGTACGACGGTCTGGGCCTGGTGGTGGTCGACTATCTGCAGTTGATGTCTTCGACTTCCTACGGCGAGAATCGCGCTACCGAGATTTCGGAGATTTCGCGCTCGCTCAAGGCGCTGGCAAAAGAACTCAAGGTACCGGTGGTGGCGCTGTCGCAGCTCAACCGCGGGCTGGAGCAGCGCCCGAACAAGCGTCCGGTGATGTCGGACCTGCGTGAGTCCGGTGCCATCGAACAGGACGCCGACGTGATCCTTTTCATCTACCGCGACGAGGTCTATAACCCCGAGTCCGCGGACAAGGGCAAGGCCGAGATCATCATAGGCAAGCAGCGCAACGGCCCCATCGGCACGCTGAACCTCACTTTCATCGGCGAATACACCCGCTTTGAAAACTACGCCGACCCGGGTCGGTACTAGATGGCTTCAACTTAAAATTTGGAGGTCTCATGACTGATCCCGTATGTCCGCAAAAATCTCCATATGTGCTTGATCTGGCGCCAGGCGATTACTGGTGGTGCGCCTGTGGCCAGTCCAGGAATCAGCCGTTCTGCGACGGCTCGCACAAGGGCGGGGCATTCACTCCGGTGAAATTTACCATCGACAACGCCGAAAAAAAGGCCGTGTGCGGTTGCAAGCATACGAACAAGCAGCCGTTTTGCGACGGCACGCATAATTCGCTGTAAAGCGGCACCTAAATGCTTTGAGGCAGTTCGTACTGCAGCGGCCCGTCTTGCGCGGACGGCGACCCGTCCGCGCGGATCACCGATTGTGCGCGAACGATGAACCCGTCCGCACGCAATCGGCGATGTTGAATTAACCCCGAACTGCCTTTGCTTTTGTTCAAACCCTGTTCTTGGTGCGGATACGCTTTTCATCCGCACCAAGAACAGGGTCGGCGCGCAGAGCGCGCAACGGCCGCTCGGCTACATCGAGGGATAGGAGCGGATACTTCGGGTCGCGGATGTTCTACAGCACCTCTGCGGCATGATCGGCCAGGCGCGAACGCTCGCCGCGCTGCAGCGTGACGTGGCCGCCGTGCTCCCAGCCCTTGAAGCGATCGACGACGTAAGTGAGACCGGATGCGCCCTCGGTGAGGTAGGGGGTGTCGATCTGCGCGATGTTGCCCAGGCACACCACTTTCGTGCCGGGGCCGGCGCGGGTGATCAGGGTTCTCATCTGCTTCGGCGTCAGGTTCTGCGCCTCGTCGATGATCAGGTACTTGTTGAGAAAGGTGCGGCCGCGCATGAAGTTGAGCGACTTCACCTTGATGCGCGACCGGATCAAGTCGCGCGTGGCGGCGCGCCCCCATTCACCGCCTTCCTCGTCGGACTTGTTGAGGACTTCGAGGTTGTCCTCCAGCGCGCCCATCCAGGGATTCATTTTCTCTTCCTCGGTCCCGGGGAGAAAGCCTATGTCCTCGCCCACCGGCACGGTCACGCGGGTGATGATGATCTCCGAGAATAACTTGTCCTCCAGGGTCTGCATCAGCCCGGCAGCCAGCGTGAGCAGGGTCTTGCCGGTTCCGGCCTGGCCCATCAGCGTGATGAAGTCGACTTCGGGGTTCATCAACAGGTTGAGGGCGAAATTCTGTTCGCGGTTGCGTGCGGTAATGCCCCAGACGTTGTTTTTCTGGTGCGAGTAGTCCTTGATGGTTTCCAGTACCGCGGTGTGTCCGGCCTTTTCGCGCACCATGGCGTGCAGCGGCCGCTCGCTCTCCTGGTACACGAACTCGTTCACCTGCAGATGTTCACACAAAGGTCCGGTGACGCGGTAATAGGTGCGTCCGTCCTTTTTCCACGACGCTATGTCCCCGGCATGCTGGTCCCAGAAGTCCGCCGGCAGTTCACGCAGCCCGGTGTACAACAGGTCGATGTCCTCCAGCACCTTGTCGTTGAAGTAGTCTTCCGCGGCCAGCCCGAGAGCACGCGCCTTGATGCGCATATTGATGTCCTTGGACACCAGGATGACCTGTCGCTGCGGTTGCTGCCGCTGCAGGGCCATCACCACACCGATGATGTGATTGTCGGCCTTGCCCAGTGCCAGCGATTCAGGCAGTGCGCTTTCGAGCGCCTGCGTCTGCAGGAACAGCTTGCCCGTGGCGGGATCTGCGGCATGGCGCATTAGCGCGATGCCCTCATCGATTCTTCCGGCTACGCTGCTGACGATGTCGTCGAGGTAGCGGCTCGCCTGGCGCGCGTTGCGGGCGACTTCCGACAGGCCTTTCTTGTGGTTGTCGAGTTCCTCCAGCGTCATGATCGGCAGGAACAGGTCGTGTTCCTCGAAGCGGAACAGGCTGGTGGGATCGTGCATCAGCACATTGGTGTCGAGCACGAACAGTTTGGTCACGGACTTGCCGGATTCGGAATGGCTTTTTCGTTTGGTCATGAGTGAATGGTCGGCATTTTCGTCGAATGCCATATCGTTGTTATGGAAGTCTGGGTGAATCTTTGTCGGATTGCAGCGAGTGATTGCACAGTCTCGGGGGATTCAGCGGGCGACGGGTCGGAACTGGCCCGCCCCTAACCCCAGGTTAGTCCACCGCATATTACGCCTGGAGCGCCTTAACAAATTCCAATACCTCCTGTACGTGACCCGGAACCTTGACGCCGCGCCATTCGCGCATCAGGGTGCGCTTGTGGTCGAGCACGAAGGTACTGCGCTCGATGCCGCGCACTTGCTTGCCATACAAATTCTTCATCTTGATAACTTTGAATTGGCCGCACGCCTTTTCTTCGGCATCGGAAAGCAAATCGAAGGGAAAGCCGTGTTTCGCCTTGAAACCTTCATGCGATTTCAAACTGTCGCGCGAGATGCCGTAGATGGCGCAGCCCAATTTTTGAAATTCCGTGTGCAGATCGCGAAACTGGGCGCTCTCGGTGGTGCAACCCGGGGTGTTGTCCTTGGGGTAGAAGTACAGCACCAGAAACTTGTCCGTGGTCTCCGACAGGCGGAAGGTCTTGCCGCCCGTACCAGGCAGGGAAAAGTCATCAACTATATGTTTTTCCATACATCCCTATAGCCTGACCGGGACCGGCCTGCGTACGTATTGTTGATGAATCGGCACAGGAACGCAACC
>JAENXP010000034.1 GCA_016649475.1 Burkholderiales bacterium
GTTAACAATCATCCGAACCCTTCCGAGGAAACCATACGCGCCGAGCTCGACGGCAATCTGTGCCGCTGCACCGGCTATCACAACATCGTCAAGGCGGTTAAAGCGGCCGCCGCGAATATGCGCGCGCCCGCGCTGTGACCGCCGCTGGCTCAGACAGGAAGACCCCAAGGCAGCCCCGAGGATATTGAGCATGCACCCATTCAACTATCAAAATCCGAAAAGCGTAGCCGAAGCTGCCGCGGCGCTGGCCAAAGGCGGCGACGTCAAGCTGCTCGCCGGCGGCCAGAGCCTGATCGCGGCGATGAAGCTGCGCTTGTCTGCGCCCACCGACCCGATCGACCTCGGCGGCATCGGGGAACTAACGGGCATCCGCGCCGATGGCGCCGGCCTCACCATCGGCGCCATGACGCGGCACGCCGAAGTGGCCGGATCCAAGGAGGTGCAGGCAAAGATTCCGGCTCTGGCCAGCCTCGCCGGCAGCATCGGCGACCGCATGGTGCGCAATATGGGCACGATCGGCGGTTCGCTCGCGCACAACGACCCGGTGGCCGATTATCCGGCCGCGGTGTTGGGCCTGAACGCCACCGTCAACACCAACAAGCGCAGGATCGCCGCGGATGATTTCTTCAAGGGCATGTTCGAAACTGCACTGCAACCGGGCGAGATCATCGTATCGGTGAGCTTTCCCGTGCCCCGGCGCGCTGCCTACGCCAAATTCAAAAACCCGGCCTCGCGCTACGCCATCGTCGGCGTGATGGCTGCGGCAACCGCGGGTGGCGTGCGTGTGGCGGTCACCGGCGCCGCATCCTGCGTGTTTCGCGTCGCCGCAATGGAAAAAGCGCTAAGCGGGAACTGGTCGCCCGACGCGCTTGCCGGCATCAGCGTACCGGTGGGTGAACTCAATTCGGATATGCACGCCAGCGCCGAGTACCGCGCGCACCTGGTGGTGGTGATGGCGCGCCGCGCGGTGGAGGCGGCGAAGTAGCAGGGTCGGACCGGCGTGCCCCGAACGGTCGGCAAGCAGGAAATCAGGCGATCGAATTCAGTCTTCCAGCGGACGGATGCGGGCGATCATTTCATTCCACGCCGTAACGGCTTCGGCGATGGCGGTCGCCTCGTCCTTGCCTTCCGCCGCAATTGCGGGGCCGAGCTGCCCGCAAACGGGACAGATCATTCGGTAGACGATTTCATCACGCCCATCCGCCAGGCGGCGGGTGCCGCGACGCACATCGGCTTCGGCGCCACAGGTGCAAAGTCTCTTGCGCATGATTCAGTATACGTGATGTGCATGCGGATAACATTTCACAGTGTGCAGAACCGGGTTGATCCGGTGTAGCCCGATCAACCCCGCAGCATGACGAACCGATTCAATGGATGGCCTGTTTCGTCGACGATAACATCGTTCCGATGGGGTTGGACCGCTAACCCAAGGCGCGGGCCCGCGCGCGCCGCGTCGCGAGGTGCCAGGCGATGGCGAGGCGCCAGGCGATCTGCACGCCGAAATAGGCGATGGCCGCACCCCCGAGGGCAAAGAGCGCAAGGCCAAGCAGAAGCGGCTCACCCATCGCACCGATCTCCGCCAGCCAGCCGGCACCGTCAGCAAGCTTGGGCAGCGCTGTTGCTTCGCCGAGTATCGCCGAGCCGGCGTGATACGCGGCCAAAAGGATGGCCGGCGTCGTCAGCGGGTTCGAGACGAACGTCGCGAGCACTGCGGCTGGCAGGTTGGCCCGCAGCCCGATTGCCGCGACACCAGCGACGAGCGCCTGCCCGATCGGCACCAGCATTCCAAAGAACATGCCGATCGCAAGCCCTTTGGCGATGGCATTGCGGTTCAGGTGCCACAGCCAGGGGCGATCGAGCAGCGGTCCCATCCAGCGCAAACCGCGATGGGCGCGCAGTGACGCCGGATCGGGGAGCCAGCGACGTGCAAAGTGACGAACCGTGGCCAGGCGAGCCCCCGCCTCAGTATTCGAACGTGCGCCGGCGCGGCGTCCGGATGGGGAGTCGCCGCGGCGAGCGCGCCTCGCAGCGCACGGGAACGCTCGGCCCCAAAAGACGTACGGTGCCGAGGACCAGTACGCGCGCAGTAATCCACAGCCAAATCATCATGCTCGTTCTCATTCGGTTACGCCGTGACGGCAGCCGGGCTGTACACCGCGCGCGAGCGCGCAAGCGGGATCTTCATCTCGCGCTCGAGTATTTGCGGCGTCACGTTCCAGCGCTCCCACACGCGCTGCACGAAATCTCGCTCCTCGACTTGTGTGCCGTCGATTTCGGCAAGGTAGAGCAGCATTGCCGCGACTACGAGCTGGGTGGTGCGGTCATCAATCGCGTCGAGCTCCGCGTCCAATCGCCCGGCACCTGCACGGCGCCCGGCCGCCATGGCACCCAGCCGCGCGCCGAGGTAACGCGAGAGCACCTCCATGAAGCGCCCGCGCTCGATACCGAGTACCTGCAGCGCGCCAGCGCCGTCGAGGAACTCTATCTCGCGCCAGTCGAGTCGCCCGTCCTGGGCGATCAACGCGGCGATCACGTGCGCGGCGGCTTCCGGGCTGTTACGGCCATAGGTTCTGCTGGTTTTGGTCATGTCCGGTTCTCTCCTTTTGGGTCATTGCACTGTGACACCGAGTGTAGGGACTCCGTCACTTCGTGTAAAATCGAATTATCTAAATTATTAGATCGAATAAAACGAATGGTTGCGGCGATCAAATTCAGGCGCCTGCGCAACCTCCGGCGGGTTGCCTGGCGCAACGCCGAGGCCGGCGCGAGAGTCGGCAATGGTAAAGTCCACCGACACAGCATCTCCGGACTGGTAGAGCCATTTGCCGAATGCGATGGGCAGGGTCGCGCCCCGTCATCATTCGTGGACGGCAAGCGGTTCCCTGTCAATAGCGCAGCAGGCAGCCGACGCCGCCCAAGGCCACCAGCGGGTCGCAATGCTCCACTACCTCGATCGGGCAATCCTGCTGTCCCGCCAGCCTAACCAGCTCTGCCGCAACATCGATGGGTCGCACCGCATTTTTGCCGCACTCCGGGCAAGCAATAGGCGTGTCGTGTTCGATGCCGACCGTGCAGCAAGCGGAACAGCGCCAGCCAGGCTCGGGCAGTAGATTCTGGGTCAGAAGGAGAGTGTCCGCCCGTCTTTCACGTAGCGCGTCCAGGCAGGCTGTCGCGCCCGCCACTGCCCGCCCCTGTGTACGTATGCCCTGTACGAACCGCGCCGCAACCGCCTGCGAATCCCGCTCCTCCCACTCGACAAACGCCGACAGTGTGGCGGTCACGACACCCTCCTGCGCGTCGCGGCCCGCCGCCGGAATGGTGTCAACCAATTTGGACGCAACGGATTTGGGCAGCGCGCGCCGTATCTCTCCAGTTAGGCGCGGGTCACCCGCCAGGATAAGGTGCGTATGTCCGCCCGCCGCCATGAGGCGATCGAGCAACTCGATCTGCTCCTTGAGAAAGCGTGAGGTGCGCTCGCGGCGGTGGCTTTCGTAGTGCGCTTTGGTCCACTCCCGGCCTACCCGCTCGCGCAGTTCAGGCTGTGTCGTCCAGGCATGAACGGCGGCCGCGCCCAGGTTGACCTCGAGGATCCGCACCCTGGCCCGGGTCGCCACCAGCACAACGTAGCGGTGATAAGTATCCTTCAGCGCCATGAGGTGAAACAGGTTGGGCGTCGCACAGACCGAGATCCAGTCCGGCAGCGGCGCGGCGAACTGCATCGGCAGGAAGAAGGCACCACCACGGAACTGGCGGCTGAACAAAGCCACCCCCTTCGCGCCGGGCCGCAACTTCTGCGCCAGGTAAGCCTCGATCTGGTGCATTGCAGTGTCGAAGTCGACGCGCGCGTCGCCCTCCAGGGTACTGCGCAGGGCCGAAATGCGGTCTTCGAGTACCTTGCGGTAGCCGGTTTCACCCTGTTCCAGGTTGAGATAACAACTCACGAAGAGCGCGTCCGTTTCGTCGACGCAGGCGAGCACGGCGATGTGGCGTCGAAGTACATCGAGCGTGGTCAGCGTTTCCATCCGGTACTCCTGTCGGGTTGAGGGAAGTTGGTAGGGCAGGGAAGATTGCGACTTTTCCGGCACTGGTCTGACAATCAGCGCCGCAGCAAGAAGTCAAGGAATCGACGGAGTGCATCTCGCCTTGAACGAGGGGCCGGGAACGGTATTTCCCGCTGCACACCTCGATGAAGACGACCAGATGCGGTGCATGTGAAGAAGGCGCGCCCTCCGTCATGGGCAACTAGCGGACGTCGTGGGGCTCGAAAGCGCGGCAAGGCCCCAGTATCGACGCGATGACGACCGCGTTCTGCACCTCGCGCCTGTTTCCCATCAGCGATCTCCTGGAAAAACGGCGTCGTGCCGGCGCAGCGGCAGGGGCAGCTTTCGGCGCCTCGGTTCTACCGAAATGCCCTGCGGCGAGTTTGGACACCGACGGCGGCGCCGCCGCGGTCTCGGTCGCTGCCTCGTAGGTTCGCGCAACAAACTCCTCCGGCATGGGATCCTGCGGCTCTTCCTGCTCCTGCTGCACCTTCTGTCCCAATTTCTTCATCATGAATTGGAACAGCATGATTGCGGCGAAGATCAGGACGTAGATCAGTTCCGGGGGAAAACTTTTCATGATCGTCCGCCTCAGGTCCTTGGGGTTGCAGCGGGGTCATCCCCGGTACCGGCGATTTCGTCGCGCATCGCGGTATCGGCCTGCAAATTCTTCATGCGGTAATAGTCCATGATGCCCATATTGCCCTGGCGGAAGGCTTCGGCCATGGCGCGCGGCACTTCGGCCTCGGCTTCCACCACCCGCGCGCGCATCTCCTGCTCCAGGGCAACGGCCATGGCGCGGCGCTCCTCGGCCTTGGCCTGGGCAATCTGCTTGTCGGCGTTGGCCTGGTCGATCTGCAGCTTGGCGCCGATGTTCTGGCCGACGTCGACGTCGGCGATGTCGATGGACAGAATCTCGTAGGCGGTTCCTGCGTCCAGACCTTTGGAGAGGATGTGCTTGGAGATGTGGTCCGGATTTTCGAGCACGTTCTTGTGGGTCGTGGCGGAACCGATGGTGCTCACCATGCCTTCGCCGACGCGCGCGATAATGGTCTCTTCGCCCGCGCCGCCCACCAGCCGGTCGATGTTGGTACGCACGGTCACGCGGCAAACGGCAATGAGCTGGATGCCGTCCTTGGCCACGGCCGCGATCTTCGGCGTCTCGATCACCTTGGGCAGGACCGACATCTGCACCGCCTCGAGCACGTTGCGACCGGCGAGATCAATGGCCGCGGCGCGCTTGAAGGGCAGGGCGATGTTGGCCTTGTCGGCCGAAATCATGGCATTGACGACTCTGCCCACGTTGCCGCCTGCGAGAAAGTGCGCTTCCAGGTCGTTGATGGAAATGTCGAGACCGGCTTTCACCGCGCTGATCCGCCCTGTCACGATGGTCGTAGGCGGAACCCGGCGCAGGCGCATGCCGATCAGGGTGAACAATCCGACGTAGGCTCCGGAAGCCCAGGCCGCAATCCAGAGCGGGATCGGGACCAGGTACAAGATAAACGCCAGTCCCACCACCACCAATATGAGCAAGCCGAAGCCCCCGGTCACGCCAGTTTCGATTCCAGTCATTCGTCACTCCTTTCGGTTGTGATGCGCGGTATTCGCCGCACGACGATTCGGTTGCCCTCCACGCGCGTCACCTCGACGGCCTGGCCGGGTTCGATCAAATCTCCCTCGGACACGACATCGACGCGTTCGCCTTCGATCTCGGCGATGCCTGCCGGCCGCAGCGGTGACGATGCCTGTCCTTTCTTTCCCAGCCAACGCAGGTCGCTGTCCGGCGCCGAGCCGTGCGCGTGACCCGCGCCGAGATCGGTTTCCAGCACCAACTGTCGCCCGAAAGGCCGGCGCGGCAGGAAACGCAGCAACACCAGGCTTGCGATCAATGCTGCCAGCAGGGCAAATACGACCCGACCCGCCGCCTGGAGGACAACCTCCGACGTGTCCCCGGCCCCGACCATGCTCAGGACAAGGCCGGCGAGGATGGCGACGATTCCCAGCACTCCGGCAACCCCAAAACCCGGTATGACCAGGATCTCCAGCGCGAGGAGCATGACACCGCCCAGCGCCAGCAGCAGTTCCTCCCAGCCGACCAATTGCACCAGCCAATGGCCCCAAAAGAAAAGCGCAAGACTCGCCATACCCAGGCCGCCCGCGACGCCGAAGCCGGGCGTCCAGACCTCCACGATGATCCCGAGCATGCCGAGGCTGATCAGCAGGGAACTGACCACTGGATTCGTCAGCCAGCGCACCAATTTCTCCGCCCAGTTGGGCGACTGCCGTCTCAGCTCCGCATTTTCAAGCCCCAGCTGCTGCAGCGCGCTTTCCATGGTGTCGGCGCGGAAATCGATGAGCTTGTGCTTCAGCGCTTCCTCGGTCGTCAGCGTGAGCAGCTTGCCTTTTTCGATTACGCCGTCTATCGCCACGTCCGCGTCCACCATCGCCTCGGCCAGCCGCGGCGGGCGCTTGCGGCTCTCGGCAGTGGCGCGAAATTCTTTCCGGACGTAGGAAACCGTTTTCTCCGTCACGGGTTGTGCCGCCTCGCCGGACTGACCCATCAGCAGCGGCGTTGCCGCCCCTATGGTACCGCCACCGGCCATGACCAGGTTCTCGGCGGCGAGGCCGATCAGCGCCCCGGCCGAGATGGCGCGCCTGTTGACATAGGCAACCGTGCGCACCTTGGAATTCAGCAGCGCGTCGCGGATCTGCACCGCCGCATCCACGCGCCCGCCGAAGGTGTTGATTTCGAGAACGACTGCTGCCGCGCCCGCCAGCGTCGCTTCGTCGAGAACGCGCTGTACAAAGGGCGCCAGCCCGAGGTCGATCATGCCTTCTATCGGCACGACATAGACTGCGGGCCGTTTCTCCTGCGCCTGGACCGAAGCGAGCGATGCCAGCAACGCAAAGGCGACAAAGGACAGTCTCCCGAGCCAGTTCGTCATGCTTCGTGGCATCGCTCCCCTTCTTGGTTACCTGAACATGCTCTTGTCTAAAACAAATTATGAGGCTGGGTCATCCCGAGGTGCCGGGTGTAGGTGAGCGCCCAAGTCTTCTAACGCATGGCCGAAGGAGACCAGGGGATTCAAGTCTGAAGTGCAACAGCGTAGGAGTATAACTGATCCAGGGAGACCTCATGGACCACATTGAAGTCGATACGTCTTCCGGCATGCAAATAACATCATTGGCCACCAGTCGCGAGCGTCTCCTTCGGAGAACAAATGCGTGTGACTGATCTGGCCGGTTGTGCTGACTGACACGCGCCGACCCGGAGCGGTCCCACAGCGTTGCGAAAAGCGGCCGCTCAATCTGTCTTATGTCATTCGGTCCGTTGTGGCAATTCTTGAATTATCTTGCGATGCCGAACAGTTCCACCTTGCTTATTTCCGGCGCGCTCCGGCTTTGCGCGCGGCATACTTGGAGTCGCGCGCGGCCTTCTGATCCTTTTTGAGCGCTGCATCGGCCTCCACTTGGGCAACGCGCTCGGCGTCTTTGCGGGCCTTTTCTTCTGTGACAGCGCGTGCTTGCCTGGCTTTCTCAGCCGCGCGCTCTGCGTCTCGCCGTTCTGCGGTGACTTGGTTCGCGTATTTGCGTTCGGCCGCGCGGACTTGGCGCGCTGTTTCCGTTTCCACCCGCGCAGCCTGCCGCTCGGCGGATTGTGCGTCGTTGCCCCGCGCCGTTGCCTGTATCTTTTCCAGTTGCGCTTGCTTCGCCTTGGCCGCCGTCTGCAAGCGCTCCGTGAAACCTGGTTCTTTACGAGACATGTCCTTAATCTTTCATTTCAAAGCAGTCGCATAGGCGGCTGATATTGCTCCGTAAGCTTACACTGGACCCTTCGCGTGCTCAAATTCCGATTCCTTTCACGGAGTCCTGTTCGGTTGCTTATTCTGCTGCTGCTGCTTCTTCTTCTTCTCCTCCTCTTGCTCTTTCTTAGCTACCTTCTGTTTCTGACCCTTGTCCTTATCCTTTTTCCCGCCTTTGTCTCCCATTGCAGGGCTCCTTTTCGTTTGCACTCTTCGTTTCGCCGTGAGGCGCGTACCCTCTCCAATCTGCGCGCCTATTATGCTCGCTTATGCCAAAAGGCCGCAGATTGGTGAGTTCTTGACGGAAGGGGGAGCAAATGAACGGTCGGTACGGAAATGTAACAAGGATGGTCGGCTCCTAGCCGGGAGCACGAATTGGCCAAGGCCCGCTTCGGAGCCGCTGCGATTCGATGGCGGCTTTTCGGTGCGTGAACTTGAGTTGTCCGAGGCTCACTTTCGACCAGAAGCTGCAGGTTGCGCTTCTCGAAAGCTACCGCTCAAGCGTACACTAACGGCGAGCCAGGGTTGCATGGGACTTTTCGTTCGCCGCATCCCGGTACTTGCTCTACTTCGTGATTCTCGACGGAGGATCAAGTGGACAGACGTGACGCCATAGCCGCACTGCTTGTGCTGGGCGCGACTGCCGGGCCGCTGCTCAAATATTCGCAGGCGCAAGCGCTGCGCAAGCCTTATCGCATAGCGCTGCTTCCGGATCTCGCTGCGTCTGCCACGCATCTACTGAGCTTGTTTGCCGAAACCCTGCGCGAGTCGGGCCGCATCGAGGGGCGCGACTTCATCTTCTACCGTTCTGGGATCTTTTACGGCCAGGACATCGAACGCTCTGTCAGGCTCGTTGTGGACGAGAAGCCCGATCTGATTTTCGCTATCAATCTGGGCTACGCCATCGCGGCGCACAAGCTCACCAAAACAATACCGATTGTCATGTGGATGGCCGGCTTTCCGGTGGTGGAGGGCGGCGTGGCCCAGAGTCTTGCGCGACCGGGCAAAAACGTGACCGGTATGACCATCTATGCGGGAGCCCAGATTTTCGGGAAACTGGTCCAGTTGTTGCACGAAGCCAAGCCGGACATCAAGCGCATCGGCGCTTTGTTCACTTACCTTCCGCCTTTTATTCCGGCCGAGGAGGCCGAGCTCATTATGAAGGAGCTGCGAGACGCGGGCCGGTCATTGGGAATAGCCGTGCGGATTCTTCAGATCGCAAAACCCGAACAGACGGCTGGCGCACTTGCAGCAGTCGTCGCAGAACGCATCGACGCATTGCTTCTCACCTCGGGCGTGCCGATAGCTTCGCACCAGAAGGAGATCATCCAGCTGGCGCTCGAAAAGCGCCTGCCGACGATCGCGGACATTTCCATGGCTTGGGGCGGCCGGCCGCTGTTGAGCTACTCGGCGTCCTCGGACAGACTGGTCCGCAAGGCCGCGGCCTACGCAAACCGGATTCTTTGGGAGGGCGCCAAGCCGGGAGATCTCCCAATCCAGATGCCGTCCAAATTCGAGCTGATCGTCAATCTGAAAACCGCCAAAGCGATCGGTCTTACCGTCCCGCAGTCGCTGCTGCTGCGCGCGGACAAGGTAATCGAGTAATCCCTCCTGATCAGGACCTCTGGCCAGGGTGCGCTTTCCCGAAATGCCAAAGCGCGCGCACGACCCTGCGCTGCCTTTCAGGTCTCCAGGAAGCAGCCATATACTTCCCGCACAAACCGCTCCAGGCGACACGGTTTCGGATCTCGTCCTGGCAATGTGAATTTTCCACGTTTTCGACGGTAACTGTTCGCAGCGCCGACGCGGCCGCTTGCGCTACATTGGTCGTGTAGGTGCTGGCAGTTCGTCTTAGCCGCGAAGGCTGCACATATGCCGAATGCCCACATCACGTGTGCAAAGGAGATGCAGCTCGGTGGGTTCGCGGGCTGACCCGCGCATATGCGAAGGAACAAGAAATGAAAAAACGAACCGATCGAGAGGTTCGATTCGGAGTCTTGAATTCGGGATGCAGAGCCCGCCCTTGCGGTACTTCCTGTACCACTCTGCAGAGCAGCTAGCGGCCTGCACCCGCAGAGGGCTTCGTGTTTGTATCTGGCTACGCCTGCGTGTGCGATCATTTATCGTGAAACTAAGGAGATACATCATGAGCATTCGTAAAATTATTATGATTCTCGTATATGGGGCGTTGTTGGGTTTGCAAGCGTGTTCGTCGGTGCCATCGGCAGCTCTCCCCGATCAGGCGATTGGTGACTGCACTACCGAGGCCAATGTAATGAAGAACGAATGCCACCAATCCGGTGAGTAGCTGACGCTTTGCGAGCGGCCGGCCAGATCTAACAATATTGGGTAAGGTGCCGGCCGGCATATTCAGGACTGTGTTTGGTCCCTCGATATCGGAGCAAGTCTGGTATTTCCGCACCTACTGTAATCATTTAAAGCCCCTGCTTATCTA
>JAENXP010000126.1 GCA_016649475.1 Burkholderiales bacterium
CGAAAAACCTCGTGGTCGTTTAGCGATTCGTACTTTGGCGATGCCGGAAAATACCAATATTGAAGGTGATATTTTCGGCGGCTGGATCATGGCGCAGGTCGACATCGCCGGCGGCGTGCTCGCCGCGCGCCATGCGCGCGGCCGCGTGGCCACGGTGGCGGTGAATTCCTTCCAGTTCAACCAGCCGGTGCAGATCGGCGACCTGCTCTCCCTCTACGCCGAGATCGTGCGCGTGGGCAATACTTCGATCACCATCAATGTCGAGGTGTACGCGCAGCGCAATCCCGAGGAAATCGAGATCGTCAAGGTGACCGAGGCGACGCTCACCTACGTCGCGACCGACAAGGACCGCCGGCCGCGCAAAGTCCCTCCCCTGCCTGCGAAGTAGTAGCGCCGACTGCGGAGCGCGCATGTATTCAGTATCATGCTGCTTTCCCTTTGACGGCGGAGCGGCCATCCCATGAAAGATTTTCAAGGCAAGGTAGCGGTCATCACCGGCGGCGCGAGCGGCCTCGGGCGCGCCATGGCCGAGCGTTTCGCGCGCGAGGGCATGAGCATCGTGCTCGCCGATGTCGAACCCAGTGCGCTCGCCCGGGCCGAAGCCGAAATGAAAGCGGCCGGCGCCAAGGTCATCGGCGTGCGCACCGACGTGTCCAAGGCGGCCGATGTGGAAGCGCTGGCGCAAAAAACCCTCGCCGCCTTCGGCGCGGTGCATCTCGTCGCCAACAACGCCGGCGTCGCTCCCCTGGGCAACGCCTGGGAGAACAGCGTCGCCGACTGGGAATGGACCTTGGGCGTCAATCTGTGGGGCGTGATCCACGGCGTGCGCGTGTTCACGCCGATCATGCTCGCACAGGGCGGCGAGGCGCACATCGTCAATACCGCTTCGGTCTCGGGACTGATCTCGCCGCCGGGTTCGGCCATGTACAACGTCACCAAACACGCGGTGGTCACGCTCACCGAGACGCTGTACCACGATCTGGCGCTGAAGCAGGCAAGCATCGGTTGCTCGGTGCTGTGCCCGGCCTACGTGCCGACCGGCATCGTCGACTCGGAGCGCAACCGCCCGGCGCCGCTGCAGAATCCGACCCAGGAAAAGACCGCCGAGCAGCAGGCGCGCGAGGCGCTGCTGCGCAAGGCAGTGACTTCAGGAAAGCTCTCCGCCGACGACGTGGCGCAAAAAGTGTTTGAAGCGGTGCGCGATCGGCGCTTCTACATCCTCACCCATCCGCGCATCAAGCCTTCGATCCAGTGGCGCATGGAAGACATCCTGCAGGAGCGCAATCCCACCAATCCGATGGGGTGAGTCGGCGCAAGGGCAGACAGTTCCGGTTCAAGGCGCCGCCGGCGTTCGCGCGCGCCCGTCGTAGACACGGCAGCGCCGCGCGCTCAGCCGTTAAGCATTCTCGGCAACCAGAGGGTGATCACCGGGAACATCACCAGAATGGTCACGCGGATCATCTCGGAAACGAAAAAGGGCATCACGCCGAGAAAGATCTTGCCCATCGGCACGTCCGGAACCATGGCCGAGATGACAAAGACATTCATGCCCACCGGCGGCGTGATCAGCCCCAGTTCGACCACGATCAGCGCGAGTATGCCGAACCAGATCTTCAGGTCTTCTGCGGTCATGCCGAACGCGGCGTCGGCGGCGCTGACGCCGTCGCCGCCGTTGATGGTGACCAGCACCGGCCAGAAAAACGGGATCGCCAGCAGGATCATCGACAGGCTGTCCATCAGGCAGCCCAGGAATATCAGCGCGACCAGCAGGATGACCAGTATCGACATGGCCGACAGCCCGGAGTTGATCATCCATGCCGCCATCGCCTGGGGTACGCCGCCGCGCGCCATGAAAATCTTGAGCATTTCGGCGCCGAGCAGGATCAGGTAGATCATGCCGGTGGTGCGCGCCGTCTCGAGCAGGGCGTGCTTGATCTCTGGCAGTTTCACCGCGCCGCGGCCGATGCCGTAGAGCGCGACCAGAACCACGCCTACGGCCGCGGCCGGGGTCGGGTCGAACAGGCCGAAATAGATGCCCCCTATGACCGTGCCGAAGATCGCGACGACCGGAAAGACGCGCAGCGTCGCGCTGATGAATTCGGCGCGTTCGACGGCGCGGCCCTTGGGCCCGGATTCCGGAAAAAAGGCGACGTAGAGCGCGATCGTTATCAGGAACATGATGACCGCGAGCATGCCGGGCAGCATCGCCGCCATGAACATGGTGATGATGTTGGCTTCGACGATGATGGCGTAGATGACCAGCACCACCGAGGGCGGGATGAGAATGCCGAGTACACCGCCCGCAGCCAGGGTGCCGGTGGCGAGCGCGTCCTTGTAGTGAAGGCGGCGCAGCTCCGGCAGCGCGACCTGTCCCATGGTGGAGGCGGTCGCAAGCGACGAACCGCAGACCGCGCCGAAGCCGGCGCAGGCGGCGATGGCGGACATCGCGACCCCGCCGCGCAGCCAGCCGAGCCAGGCATTGGCGGCGGCGAAAAGATCGCGCGACAGCCCCGCCTGGGTCGCGATCGAGCCCATCAGCACGAACATCGGCACGACCGACAGGTCGTAAATCGAGAATTGCGAGTAGGCCAGGTTCTTGAGCTGCGCCAGGAAGATGTCCGGGCCGTTGAGGATGGAAGTGCCTACGCCGCCGACCAGGATCATGGAATAGGCGATGGGCATGCGGATCGCGATCAGCGCGACAAGCGCGACCAGCCCGATGATGCCGGTCAGTAGGTGAGCTTCCACTTAATTCGGATCAGGTGATGCGGGTCTGCCGGGACGCATCTCCATTATCGCCTCGTTGAGCGTGACCCCCGCCGCAAGCACGAGCAGTACGAGCGAGGCCAGGATAGGCGGGTAGGCGGCCCACTGGGGAATGTTCAGGATGGTCGTAACCTCCCGGTAGCGCAGGTAGCTGACCATCCCGTTCGACATTTTCCACAGCAGAAGAATGGAGAAGAACGCCGCGACGAGCGCCGCGAGCAGCGTGAATACCGCGACGGTTACCTTCGACGCACCCGCGGTGAATATGTCTGCCGTGACGTTGGCGCCCTTGAGCTGGCAGTAGGGCAGGAAGCTGAATGCGACTATGGCGACGCCCATCTTGACCAGTTCAAAGTCGCCGGGGACCGGATAACCGAGGACGGCCAGGGAGATGACCGACCAGGTGTTCATCAGGGCAATGACGACGAGCAGTACCCCGCCGAGCAGCGCCCATCCCTCGATAATGCGACGGGCGAGGTCGTCGAACCTCGCCCACCCCCGTTTTTCCGGCTTCGCTTCGGCCAACTTACTTGGAGTACTTGGCGATCAGTCCGCGAGCCTTCGCCACCAGCGCCGCGCCGTCGATGCCCTTGCCTTTGACTTCGGCGATCCAGCGATCGACCACCGGATCGAGCTTGGTGCGGAAAGCCGCCATCTCGGCGTCGGTGAGCATGATGTGCTTGTTGCCCGACTTTACCGCGACCGCGATTCCGCCATCGTCATTGGCGGCCCAGATCTCGCCGACCTTCTGCCACCAGTCGGGGCCGGAGGCGTCCCTGAAGGCCTTCTTGATGTCGGCCGGCAGGCTGTCCCAGCGCGCCTTGTTCATCGACACCTGGAAGGTGGTGGTGCCGAAACGGCTCTTGTTCGGACCCTCGATATTGTATTCGGTCTGATCCTGCAGCTTGAGCGGCGGAATGATTTCCCAGGGGATCAGCGCGCCGTCGACGATTTTCTTCGACAGCGCCTGCGGCAGCTGCGGCACCGGCATGCCTACCGGCGTCGCGCCCAGCGCCTCGATGACCCACGCGCCCGTGCGGCCGGGGATGCGCATCTTCAGGCCGGCAAGGTCGGCCGGCGTGCGCACCAGCTTGTCGACCATATGAATGGCCTGGCCGGCATGCACGTGCAGGAACATCACTTCCACGCCCCCGTACTCGGACGCGAGGTCGTCCTTGAACATGTCGTACATCGCGCGCGAGGTCGCGCCGGGATTGTTGGTGTGGATGAACGGCAGCTCGAACACCTCGGTGCGCGGGAACAGCGCCGCGGTGTAGCCATTGACCGTCCAGACGAGGTCGACCACGCCGTCACGGGCCTGATTGATCAGCTGCGGCGGCGCGCCGCCCAGCGTCATCGACGGATAGAGATCGATCTTGACGCGGCCGCCGGAATTTTTCGCGACCTGATCCGCCCACGGCTGCAGCATCTTGGTGTGTGCAGGCGCCTTGGCGCTCAGAAAATGGTGCAGCTTGAACACGAACTCCGGTGCCGCCAGTGTAGGCGCGGAAAAAGCCATCGCCAGGCCCATGACGGCTCCGGTCAATGCAATACGCGTAGGTATCTTTATCATGATGATTCACTCCTCCTTAAGGATAGATTGCCCAGATTCAGATCGATATTATTGGTCTACTAGCGGTCAATCTACATCAAGGACCCGCCCGCCGCAACGGCTTTGCCCCCGCGCCCCGCGCGCCCGAGCAGCCAGGCGGGCACGAAGGCGAGCACGAAGGCGAAGCAGGTAAAGAAGAACGCGTCCTGAAAGCCCAGCGCGAGTGCCTGGGCATAGACCACCCGGCTGAGGTGATCGAGCGCGCCGGTCTGCAGCGCCGCGTCGGGAACCCCCGAGCGGTGCAGCAACTCGGCGATGCGCGCGAGCAACTCGGTGCTTTGCGCGTTGCCCGGGGTCTGCGTCGCGGCGAGCAGGTCGGCATGGCGCGCGGTGCGCATGTCGATCGCCACCGCGGTCAGGTTGACGCCGAAGGCGCCGCCCATCTGGCGGATGAAATTGTAGGTGCCGGCGGCCTGGTTCAGCTTGTCGCCCGGCGCGCTGCTCATCGCCACCTTGCCCAGGTTCGGCATCACCATGCCGAGCGCGACACGGCTCAGTATGGTGAACCCGGCGAAAGTCCAGAAGGCGGTATTTACGTCGGCATCCGACATCAGCCAGGCGGCCACCGAGAACAGCACGCACCCGGCCATGAGCGGATAGTGCGCCGGCAGCGTGTCGGCCATCCGCCCCACCACCGGGGTCAGCATCACCAGCAGCACACCGGCAGGCACCAGCACCAGGCCGGCCTGCGTCGCGGTGAATCCCTGCACGGTCTGCATGAACACCGGGATCGCGTAGTTGGTGGCGAAATTGCCCGCGCCGAAGGCGAAGGCGATGCACATCGCCGAGGTGAAGCGCAGGTCGGCAAACAGGCTCACGTCGAGCAGCGGGCGTCTGGCGCGCAGCTGCAGGGTGACGAACAGCGCCGCGGCGACGAAGCCCGTGAGGAAGAACAGGGCGGTGCGGTCCGAGGACCAGCCCCAGCGATGGCCGTTGCCTATGGCGCTCATCACGCAAAACAGCGCGAGCGCGACCAGCGCGAACCCCGCCCAGTCGAACGAAGGCAGCCGCGGCGACAGTTTTTTGCTGGGCATGAACATCAGCCCCATCAGGAACGCCACCGCGACCAGCGGCAGCGGCACGATGAAAATCTGGCGCCAGTTCATGGCGTCGATCGCAAGGCCGCCCACCCAGGGTCCGAAGCTCGGCGCGAGCGTGACCCCCAGGCTATAAATTCCGACCGCCATGCCGCGGCGTTCTACGGGGAATACCGCAACCACGGTGGCCATCACCACCGGCTGGATCAGGCCGGCGGAAAAGCCCTGCAGGATGCGCCCCACGATCAGCATTTCCATGCTCGGCGCCGCGGCGCAGATCAGCGCGCCCAGGGTGAAGTTCGCCAGCGATACGCAGAAGGTGGTGCGCTGGCCGAAGGCCTCCACCGTCCATGCGCTGAGCAGCTGGCTCGCCACCATGGTGGCGAGGAACGCGGTCGCCCCCCATTGCGCGAGATCCTGGCCGATGCCGAACGCGCCCATGATGCTCGGCACGGCAACGTTTACCATGGTCGCCGAAAGCACCATCGATACCGCACCGAGCAGGCCGCCGGCGGTTACCAGCCAGCGGTAGGCCGGCCCGTAGCGCCGGAACTGCGCCTCGATCGCGAGGCTCGCTTCAGCGGCCGGTGGCAATCTTGATCTCGACCATCATCCCGGGACGCAAACGCGCTTCGCGCTGCGCGAGCGCGATGCGCACCGGCACACGCTGCGTGATCTTGGTGAAATTTCCGCTGGGGTTCGGACTGGGCAGCAGCGCAAAGGTACTGGTAGCCGATTGGCCGATGCGCTCGACCGTGCCTTCGAAAGCCTCGTCCGGATAGGCGTCGACGTGCACCTGCACCTTCTGCCCGATCGCCAGCCGCCGCAGTTCGGTTTCCTTGATGTTGGCCTCGATCCACACCCGCGCCGGATCGTGCAGCAGCATCAGGCGCTGGCCAGGGGACACGTATTCACCGGCCTCGACGAACTTGCGGTCGACCACGCCCTTCACCGGACTCTTGATGCTGCGGTCACCGAGGTCGAGGCGCTGGCGCGCGACGCGCTCCGCGATCTCGGCCTCGTGCTTTTCGAGCACCGCGAGCTGCGCGGCAAGCACCGGCAGGCGGGCGCGCTCGGCCTCGGCCTCGCGCACGCGCGCTTCAGCCCCCTGCAGATTGGCAACGGCGATTCGGTTTTCGCGCTCGACGCGCTGCAACTGCGCGTCGGCGAGGTCGCGCTGGCTTTGCGACACCATTTTCTTGTCGAACAGGCGCCGGCTGCGCTCGAAATCGCTGTTCGCCAGGGTGCGCTGCGGCTCGAGACTGGACACGGTGACCTTGGCCGCGGCGAGTTCCGCGCGCACCGATTGCAGGCGCGCTTCGGTCTGCCCGCGCACCAGCGCCCGTTCGGCGGCCAGCCG
>JAENXP010000770.1 GCA_016649475.1 Burkholderiales bacterium
GCCTGATCGAGACCTATAGCCCGCTGCGCTCCGAACGCGACCGGTCCGTGCTGGCGGTGGCGGGATTTTTCCATACCGCCGAGGGCCTGGGACAAAGCGTGCGCACGGCGCAACTGCGCAGTTGGGGCGTGCACGGCGCGATAACCCTGGCCATGCTGGTGCTGCTCGCGACTCTGGTCAAAAAAGCAAACGACATCATTGCGGCGACGCAGCGCGAACTCAAGGAAAAGGTTGCGCAGCTTACCGCGCTACTGGCGCAGAACGAACATCTCCACGACCGGGTGAATCGCGCCGCCGCCCGCACCATGGCGCTGAATGAGCAGTTCCTGCGCAATATCGCCACGGACCTGCACGATGGGCCGGGCCAGGGGCTGGCGCTGGCGTCGATGCGCATCGAGTCGCTCGCCGATGTGTGCGGGAACTGTGAACATTCCGTCGGCCGAAACGGCAATGTCAGCGAAGATTTTCACACTATCCACCTGGCGCTCCAGTCGGCGCTCACCGACCTGCGCGCCATTTTGCGTGGCCTGCAATTGCCGGAAATAGAGCAGCTTACGCTGGCCGAGACCTTGCAGCGCGCCGCCGCCGACCATCAGCGCGTGACCGGAGTCACCGTGCCGATCACCATCGACAATGCCCCGGAGTCGGCGCCGCTACCGGTGAGAATCACCTTGTTCAGAGTGCTGCAGGAATCGCTGGCCAATGGTTTTCGCCATGGCGGTGGTCGCAATCAGCGCGTATCGGTGACCGGTTCGGGTGGAGACGTAAGCGTCGAAGTGGCCGATGACGGTCCGGGTTTCGACCCCGGCGCGCTGAAAGTCGACGGCCATTTCGGGCTGGACTGGATGCGCGAGCGCGTGGAACTCCTGGGTGGTGACTTCGAGGTGCGCAGCGCCCTGGGCGAGGGTGCGGTGGTCCGGGCGTCGCTGCCTCTGACGCAACTGGAGTACAGCAATGGCTGAGAACATCAGCATTCTGGTTGCGGACGATCATCCGCTGTTCCGCGAAGGTGTGGTGCATTCCCTAGCTTCGGAGCCGGATATCGATGTCGTTGGGCAAGCTTCATGCGGTGAGGATGCCCTGCGCATGGCCTGCGACCTGGTTCCTGACGTCGTAATGCTCGATATCACCATGCCCGGCTGGGGCGGCATCGTCACCGCCGAAAAGATTCGGGCGGCATGCCCGGCGACCAAGGTCCTGATGCTGACGGTGGCCGAAGACGAGGACAAACTGCTGGCCTCGTTCAAGGCAGGCGCCCGCGCCTATGTGCTCAAGGGCGTATCCGCGCACGAACTGGCGCGCGTGGTCCGCTCGGTGGCGCATGGCGAGGTCTACGTCACCCCTTCGCTTGCCGCCGGCATACTGGTGACGCTCACGCGCAGCCCGGCATCGCAGGACCCGCTGGAGGGCCTGAGCGAGCGCGAGGCGGAAATTCTACAGCTGGTAGTGCAGGGCCTGACCAACCGCGAAATCGGCGAGCGTCTGCATCTATCGGAAAAGACCATCAAGCATTACATCACCAATATTCTGGAAAAGCTGCATGTGCGCAGCCGCATGGAAGCGGCGATGTTGGCGGTGCGCGGCGCCAAGCGCTAGGGCGCCGGCCAGACCGTGCAAGCATGCGCAATAAGGGCTGCGGCACCTGTAAATAATCCAGGTTCATGTTAAAATTCACGCCCTTGCCGGCTGGCAAGTCGTTGCAGGCGCGCCGATAGTATTACCCCTGTTTTCCAAGCAGCAGATATCGGCGATGTTTTGGTCTCGCAGGATCGGGATATCGCGGTTTTGGACGTACCTTCGAGGA
>JAENXP010000623.1 GCA_016649475.1 Burkholderiales bacterium
AGCAGTACCTCGACTTCGGGATCATGCAGGACGAGTTCGGCTTCGTCCTGCGCGGCTTCTGGGAGACGCTTCAGCTGTCGCTCATCAGCGGCGCGCTGGCGCTGGTTTCGTTTGCCGATGACTGGCGCGGTTTGCCTTCCCTGCTTCGACTGGCGACGCACCTGCTTGCCGCATTGGCGCTGGTCTATTACATGATGCCCGATCTGGCATTGCCCCTGGCGGCTCTGCTGGTGCTTGCCATCGTCTGGAGCACCAACCTCTACAACTTCATGGACGGCGCGGACGGTATTGCAGGCGGCATGACGCTGATCGGCTTCGGCGCCTACTCCGCCGCCGCGTGGACCGCCGGCGACGCTACGCTGGCCTGGTTTGCTGCCTCGGTCAGCGCTGCCGCAGCGGCTTTTTTGCGGTACAACTTTCATCCGGCACGCATATTCCTGGGTGACGTCGGTTCGATCCCGCTCGGCTTTCTTGCGGCTGCAATAGGGGTCTACGGCTGGTACTCCGAATATTGGCCGGCGTGGTTCCCCCTGCTGACCTTCTCTCCCTTCATCGTGGACGCGACCCTGACGCTGGCGCAGCGCGCGGCGCGCGGCGAGCGTTTCTGGCAGGCGCACCGTGAGCACTACTACCAGCGCCTGGTTAGAATGGGGCTGGGACATCGCCGCACCGCGCTCGCGGAGTATGCTTTGATGGCAGCCGCCGGCATTTTTGCAGTGTTGCTGCTGCACGCACCCGCATATATGCAACAACTGGCGCTGGCCGCCTGGGCGGCGACGTATCTGGCGCTGGCGGCGATAGTCAACCGCAAATGGGCCAGCTATGCGGCCGGCGAACATGACGATTCCGATTAACGCGCGCCTTCTTCCCGCTGCAACTCCCGAAACGCCTGCAGCGCAGCCGCCAGACTGATATCGGCGGCATCGCGGCTGTCCGGCTGCAGCAGTCGGTAAGGCACGCCCCAGGGATGCCAGCGCGCCGCATCTGAGTCGCCGAAAAAACACAGGACTGGCTTGCCCAATGCAGCGGCGATGTGCATCGCGCCGCCGTCGCTGCAAATCACGTAATCCGCAAACGACAGCGCCGCCGTCAGATCCCTGAGTTCGAGCGTCGGATACGCTGTCAATGGCAGTTCTCCTGCCGCATCCATTATTTCCCCCGCCTTGGCGTCGTCACCGGGATGCTGCGGGTGGTCGGCTGCACCGGGCGACCAAAGCAGGAGGAAGTCCGCCTCCCCGCTCAGGGCATGCATCAGTTCGGCGAAACGCCCGGCCGGCCAGCGCTGGCTGGCCTTGCGCGCGCTGATATGCACGGCAATCAGTTTGCGCCCCGGATCGCGTGCGCCGATGGCCGCTTGCGCGCGCGCCCGCGCCGCGGCGTCCACCCCGATGCTGAGCTTGCAGGGTTTGCTTTCGATGCCGAACAAGCGCGCCAGCCGGAACACGTCTTCGACTTCGTGCGCGGCTTTCGGCCCGCCATGCGGCAGCGCAAGGTTCACCCGGCCTGTGGGCTCGGCATAGCCGGCGATGTGCGCGGGCGCCACCCAACGCGCCAGCCGCAGCGCGCTCGTGCCCGGATAAGGAGAAGCGAGCAACGCATAGTCGAAATGCCGCGCGCGCAGTTTCAGCATCAGGGAAAGCTTGTTCCAGTAGACGGCTGCGCGGCTTTGCCCCGGCAGGCGGTGCTTGGCCTTGGCATACGCATACACCGCGTTCAGGTCCGGATGGCCGTCGAGCACCTGCCGGTTATAGGTGTTCACCAGCGCGGCGATATGCGCCTGCGGATAGCGCCGGCGCAAGGCGCTGATCAAGGGCGTGGTGCAGACCAGGTCGCCGATGTTGTCGCGTCTTATGATCAGGAAACTGGAGTCTGGTTCGATACGCATGGAAGCCTGGTCAACATTGCCGGTACGGCACTCGAAAGGGCAATGTTATATGGAATCCGGATAGATTGAGATAAGATGCAAAACCCGAGTTCGCACCTGCCCTTTTCCCCTGTCTTGTCTGCTTTTTTGCCGAAGGAGTCCTTGCTGATCACCGGGCCGACGCACGGGGCGGATTGTGCTGTTTAATTCGTACGCGTTCCTGTTCGGCTTTCTGCCCGTGGTTCTGCTCCTGTATTTTCTTGTCGGCAGGCGCTCGGCGCTGGCCGCCGTGGGTTTTCTCGCCGCCGCTTCCCTGTTCTTTTACGGCTGGTGGAATCCGCGCTACCTGTTGCTATTGTGCGGCTCGGTCGGATTCAATTACCTGGTCGGGCGCCGCCTCGCGCGCAGCCCCACCCGCGCGAGCGGCGACCAGGCCATGCTGTGG
>JAENXP010000025.1 GCA_016649475.1 Burkholderiales bacterium
GCACCCCAAGCTTGGCTCCGTTCCCGTTATCCTGCTCACCGGCCGCATAAGCCCGGAGGACGTGCTGCACGGCATGACCAGCGGCGCCGACGGCTATGTGTCCAAACCTTTCCAGTTCGACGCTCTGGCCATCGCGATCAAGACGGTCCTCGGAATGCAGTGAGCGGCGCCTGCCGCGTCAGCCTCAAGCCACGCGGTCGCGGGGCTCTTTCCCGGAAAACACCGCATCCAGATTGTCGAGGGCGCGCATTCCCATGGCTACCCTCGTTTCCTTGGTGGCGCTGCCGATGTGCGGCATCAGGAACACGTTGGGCAGCTGCCGGTATTCCGCATGGATGTCGGGTTCGTTGTTGTAGACATCCAGTCCGGCGGCCGTGAGCTTGCCCGACTTGAGCGCAGCGACCAGGGCGTCGTCGTCGACCACGACACCGCGGCTGGCATTGACCACGATCGCCCCATCAGGCAGGAGCGCGATGAGTTTTGCGTTCAGCAGCTTGATGGTTTGCGGCGACGCCACGCAGTGCAGCGCCAGAAAATCGCAGTGCGGCATCAGATCCGCGGGCGTCTCATGAAAAATCGCGCCTTCCTCGAGCTCCGGCGGCGCCCTGTTGATATCGTTGTAGTGGATTTCCATGTCGAATCCGCGGGCGCGTTTTGCCACGACCCGACCGACCCGTCCGAATCCGAGTATCCCCAGACGCTTGCCCGTCATCTGGGTGCCCACCATGAAGCTGGGGCTCCAGTCCTTCCACTCGCGCGTGCGCACCAGGCGTTCGCCCTCGCTCGCCCGGCGCGCCGCGCCCAGCATCAGCATGATGGTCAGCTCGGCCGTGGCGTCGGACAGCACCTCAGGCGTATTGGTCACAATCAGCCCCCGGGCCCTGGCCGCCGCGGTATCCACATGATCGTAGCCCACGGAAAAATTCGCGATCACCCGCACGCGCTTCGGCAGGCGGGCGATCACAGCGGCGCCGAACTTCTCCGTGTGGCAGGGCATGATGGCGTCGGCCCCCTCGGCGCGCGCGACGATGTCGTCGGCCGAATAGAGCACATCGTCAGGATTGAGGATCGGGCTGTAGTCTTTGCGCAGACGATCCTCGACGGCATCGGGCAGTTTGCGGGTGACGAGTACGACAGGCTTCATGATTCTATCCTCCCGGAATTTACGCGCGACAGGCCTGTGAGTCCGCCGGATCAGCCCAGCGCCGGGTAGTCGGTGTAACCCTTGGGCCCGGGCGTATAGAAAGTGGCGAAGTCGGGTGCATTCGTCGCCGCGCCCGTTTTCCAGCGCACCGCCAGGTCGGGGTTGGCGAGGATCGGCCGCCCCACCGCAACCAGATCGCATTTGCCCGCTGCCAGATCGCTTTCGGCGCGAGCGGCGTCATAGCCGCCGGACAGTATCAGCGCGCCCTTGAACACGCTGCGGAACATTGCCTTGATCGCATCGGGTACCGCCGGTGCGCCCATGGGCGAGTGGTCGACCAGGTGGATGTAGAGCAGGCCGCGCGCGTTGAGTTCGCGCGCCAGGTATGCGTAATCAGCGTCCATCTCCGGATACGCAGGCATGTCGTTGAACACGCCGTACGGTGACAGGCGGATACCGACCTTTTCGCGGCCTATGGCCTTGATCGCCGCATCGGCGACCTCGAGCACAAAGCGCGCGCGCTTCTCGATCGAGCCGCCGTAAGCGTCGGTGCGCTGATTCGAGTTCGGACGGATGAACTGCTCGAGCAGATAACCATTGGCGCCATGCAATTCGACGCCGTCGAATCCCGCCGCCACCGCGTTCTTCGCAGCCTGCGCGTATTCCTCTATGGTCGTCTTGATGTCCGCTTCGCTCATCGCCTGCGGCGTCGCGTTCGGCTTCATCCCCTCGGCATCGGTGTACATTTCGCCGGCCGCCGCCACCGCCGAAGGTCCCAGCACGCGCGCGCCCGCGGGCAAGTTGAGCGGATGCGCGATGCGCCCGCAGTGCATGAGCTGCAAGAACATCTTCGCGCCCTGCGCATGCACGCCTTCGGTAACGCGCTTCCATCCCGCCACCTGCTCCGCGGAAAACGCCCCGGGTATGCGCGGGTAGCCCAGCCCGTTGGGCGAGGGCGAGGTGCCTTCGGTGATGATGAGTCCGACGCTGGCCCGCTGCGCATAATATTGCGCCATGAGTTCGTTTGGAACATTGCCTGTGGCGCGATTGCGCGTCAGCGGCGACATGACCAGACGGTTCTGCAGCGCCAGCGGTCCAATGGTGGTTTTCGAGAATAGCAACGACATGATGATGGTTCCTCAGAAATGATCTGGTTAATCCTGCAGGCGAGAAAATCGTCGGGGTGCGCAATGCCGGGGCTCTTGCCCGCCATCTGACGGCTGCATCGGAATCCAGAAAGGATGCCAACGCCCGCTCGGCGCACAATATACAGGATTAACCGGGGCCATGGGCGACCGGCCGCTGCTCTTCGTCTATGATTCGACTGTCCCGACTATCGAGAGAAACCACATGGCCGCAGCTGCAATGTCCGTATCCGACGCGCTTAAAACGCGTTCTTCCGCCCGCGCCTTCAGACCGGCGCCCGTGCCGCAGACGCTGCTGGAAGAAATCTTCACCCTGGCGCAGCAGGCGCCTTCCAACTGCAATGTTCAGCCCTGCCGCGCATACGTCGTATCCGGTGCCAAAAAAGACCAGCTGAAACAGGAGTTGGTGGGCGCCGTCATGAACGGCAGGCCTCCCAACCCCGACTTCGAGTGGGACGTCAAATACCAGGGGGAACATCGCGAACGCCAGTTCGGTTCGGCCAACGCGCTCTACGGCGCGATGGGCATAGAGCGCACGGACAAGCAGCGCCGGCAAATCGCCATGCTGCGCAACTGGCAATTCTTCGACGCGCCCCACGCCGCGTTTTTCACCATGGCGAAATACCTCAGGCTGACCGGCGCCGTCGATCTCGGCATTTTCGCGCAGACACTGGTGATGCTGATGACCGAGCGCGGCATTTCGAGCTGCATGCAGGGCGCGCTCGGAATGTTTCCCGATCCGGCGCGCAGGATGTTCGGCCTGGCGGAGGACACCGGCATCCTTTTCGGCATGTCCTTCGGCTACGCCGACGAGGATGCGCCCGCGAACAAAGCCCGCACCGACAGGGTTTCGCTGGACACCACGGTCCAGTTCCTGAGCTAGCACGCCGCGAACGCGGCAGGCCGCTGACCCTGCGCGGCGAGCGGTCCTATTGACGAAAGTCAACGGCGCGGCCCGTCCCGGGCGTAGAGTCGACACGGGTTCTTTCGCAACAGACTGCCGCCGCCAGCGCGGCTGCGCTCGGCCAGCAAAGCAACGTGGATTTGTTCTCCGCCTACGTTATCCCGGTCCTGCACGGTGGCCTGGGCAACCTCGCCGCCTACCTCGCAGCGCACGTGCTGCTGTGCCTGCTGCCGGCCTTTTTCATCGCCGGCGCGATGGCGGCGCTGATTCCCAAGGAAAGCGTCACTCGATTCCTCGGGCGCAACACCCTCAAGGCCGTGTCCTACCCCGCAGCCGCCGCAGCCGGTTCACTGCTCGCCGTGTGCTCCTGCACCATCGTTCCGCTGTTTGCCGGCATCTACAAGAAAGGCGCGGGCCTTGGTCCGGCCATCACTTTTCTTTTTTTCGCGCCTGCCGCCAATATCCTCGCCCTCGTGTACACGGGCGGCGTCATCGGCGCCGACCTCGCTGCCGCACGCCTGATCCTTTCCCTCATTTTCGGCATCGGCATCGGGCTCATTATGGCGCTGGTCTTTCGCACCGACGGTGCGGCGCATGACCATGCCACCGACATCGCGTTCGCGGCGCAAAGCGGCCGGGGCATGCAGCGTTCCGCACTGCTGTTCCTGCTCACATGGGTGGGGCTGCTGCTGCTCGGCACACTGAAGATCGGCATACTCACGAGCGCCTATGTCCGGTTCGACCTGCCCATTGCCGGCGCCGACGTCTGGCAGGCCGTGCTCGACCGGCTCGTGCCCCATGATGCGGGCAAGGGCGAAGAAGGCGTCTCGCTGCAGGGCGTGGCGCTGATCGGCCTGCTGACCGCCATAGGCTACGCGTCCTGGCGCGGACTGGAGAACATCCAGGAGGGCGTCAGCGCGTGGACGAAGACGAGCCTGGCCCTGATTGCGGCGACGCTGCTGGTGGCGGCACTCTCTGTCGAGGCAACGGCGGCAGGTCTGCGCGTGGGCGTCACCGGCAAGTTCTTCGGCATCGCTCTCGCCCTGGTCATACTGCGCCATCTGGCATGGAACCGTCTCGACGCAGACGGATTGCGTGATTGGCTGTGGGAATCCTGGCGATTCGTCAAACAGATCTTCCCGCTGCTGGTCATCGGCGTGTTCGTGGTCGGCATGATCCGCGTCGTCATCGTACCGGAATGGATCGAAACGCTCGCCGGCACGAATTCGATTCTCGGCAACTTCGCCGGTGTGGCCTTCGGCGTTTTCATGTATTTCCCCACCCTGGTCGAGGTGCCGATCGCCAAGATGTTCCTCGACCTGGGCATGCACCGCGGACCGCTGCTCGCCTACCTGATGTCCGATCCGGAGCTCTCGCTGCAGAGCATTCTCATCATTTCGGCCATCATCGGAAAAACCAAAACCTGGACTTATGTCGGCTTCGTCGCGCTGTTCAGCGCAGCTGCCGGACTTATCTATGGCGCGTGGATCGACGGCACTCCGCTGTCGATCCTGGCGCTGTGGCTGGCAGGCTTCATCGCCCTGCTCGCCATGCTGCTCGCCGGCGCGAACCGGCATTCCACCACACTAAAAGGAGCCTGATCGTGGTCATCATCAAAGTGCTCGGCCCTGGATGCGCGAACTGCAAGAAACTCGAGGAGATTGCCCGCGAGGCCGCGGCCGCGCTCAAGGTCGACGCGGAAATCATCAAGGTCACCGACATGCAGAAAATCATCGGTTACGACGTCCTGAAAACGCCCGGCCTCGTAATCAACGAAAAGCTGGTCTCCTCGGGGCGCATCCCCAGCGCATCCCAGGTAGCCGAGTGGATCAGCGCCACCGGCTGACGCCGCCTCCGGGCTACTTGAATATGCAGTGCTGCGCGTAGCTCGAAGCTTCGTTCGCCGACCAGTCGCCCTTGGGCTTTTCTTTCATGTTGGCGCACCACTTGTCGCTCCCGACCTCGGGCGCACACGCCGACAGCGAAAGCGCCATGACGACGGACAAAGCGAAATATACGAATTTTGCAGTTGCTTTCACGGGAAACCGCCTCCACAAATAAAAACCGATCGAGCCGCCTCGGCGATTGAAAAAAGACCGCCGCCGTCAGCGGGCATGCGGCTGTCAGAGCCACTTGTTTTTCCTGAACACCCATATCTGCAGCGCCAGGACGACAATCAGAAGCAGGCTGAACAGCAGAAAACCCCGGTCGCTGCCCGCCCCCGGTACGCCCCCGACATTGACGCCCAGCAGCCCGGTCAGAAATCCGAGCGGCAGGAAGATCGCGGCGACGATGGACAGCACGTACATGCGCGAATTGAGTTGCTCGGACAGCTTGCCGACCAGCTCCTCCTGTGTGACCGACGCGCGATCGCGAACCGAATCTAGTTCTTCGACGTAACGGATCAGCTTGTCTGCGACTTCGCGCAAATGTCTGCGGTCGGGCTCGTTCAGCCAGGAAAATTTTTCCGAGGACAGCCTGATTACCGCCTCGCGCTGGGGCGCCAGGTAGCGCCGCAGCATGATGGTATCGCGCCGCGTCTCCGAGAGCGCGCTGCGCAGCGCCTGGCTGCCGCCGGCCACGACATCCGCCTCCATCGCATCGACTCGTTCCTCGATTTCGGCGATGATTCCTTCGACGCGCGCTGTGAGCCGGTCGGCGAGGTCGACAATGAATTCGCCGGTGGAGCGCGGGCCCTTGCCGGCCTCCAGCAAACGCACGATGTCGGAGGCCGAAAGCAGCTTCCGCTTGCGGGTACTGATGATCCGGTGGCCATCCATCCACACCCGGATCGACACCATGTCCTCCGGATCGGAGCCCGGGTTCAGGTTCACGCCCCGAAGCGCGAGCAGTGCCGAATCTCCGTTCGCAATGGTGCGCGGCCGGGTCTCGTGGGCGAGCAGCGCATCGGTCGCAATTTCGTCGAGACCCGCCTTCCCGAGTATCCACTCGCGGGAATTTTCCGCGGTGTAGTCGAAATGCAGCCACAGCGCGCCCTGCTCCGGCGACCAGGCTTCGACTTCATCCCAGGCAAGTTGTCTGGCGCCGCCCGTGCCGTCCAGCACCAGCGCGTAGACGAGCCCCTCTCCCGAATCATCCGTGTTCGTTATCATCATCGCGTGTAGTCGCTTCGGTCCAATACCCTGATGCTGTAGTGTATCCGGAAGACCGGCAGTAGATTTACCACGCTCAAAGCCGGCGCGCCCGTTCATTTTGCCGGATTCGCTTAACCCCGTTTCGCAATCTCCCGCGTTTAAGTGGGCACGCACCCCTTAAACCACCAGGAGATCGACATGTTGAAATTCCTTGCCATCCTCGCCGCCGGCCTGCTCAGCGGCTGCGCCTCCGTTGCCGACGCGGGCGGACTCACCGAACTCACGGTCATCAACCGCAGCACCGGCGAGCGCTTGCCGGTCTACCGCCACCGCGGGCGCATGTACATTGAAGGCCGCGCAGGCGAGCGCTACGCCGTCGAGCTGCGCAACCGCACGGGCGGGCGCATCCTCGCCGTGCTCTCGGTGGACGGCGTCAACGCCATTACCGGCCAAACCGCCGCGGCGAGCCAGAGCGGCTACGTGCTCGACCCGTGGCGCCGCGCCGAGATCGCCGGCTGGCGCAAGGACATGAGCGAGGTCGCAGCCTTTTACTTCACCGCGCTGCCGGACGCGTATGCCACGCGCACCGGGCGCCCCGACAACGTCGGCGTGATCGGCGTCGCCGTATACAAAGAGTACGTCGAGCCGCCGCGCGTGCAGCTCGATGCCCCCGCGATCGCGAAATCCGAAGCCGCCGGGCGCCTCGGCGGCAACGACGCCGCGGGCGCGCGCGCCACACCGGCGCCATCCGAGGGCGCCGCCCAGAGGCGCCAATTGGCTGAAGAAAAGCTCGGCACCGGCCACGGCGAACGCGTGCACGCGCCGACACAGCACACCGAATTCCGCCGCGCGAGCAGCACGCCCTACCAGCGCATCGCCGTCTACTACGACAGCCGGCAGAACCTCATCGCGCAAGGCGTCATCCCGCGTTACGCCAGGCTGCCCCAGCCCTTCCCCGACGGCGGCTTCGTACCCGACCCGTCGTGAATCGCTTCCCCGGGCAAGCGTTGCGCGTATCATCTTTCACATGAATCCAACGGTTTTTCGCGAACTCGGCTTGCCGCGCATCCGTCCCGGTGAGTCGTCTCGAGAAATACTGGTGGCCGCATGAGCTCCCGCCGCAAACCGCGCATCGGCCTCGCCCTGGGCAGCGGCTCGGCGCGCGGCTGGGCGCATGTGGGCGTGATCCGCGCGCTGGAGGGCGCCGGCATCCAGCCCGACCTGGTGTGCGGCACCTCCATCGGCGCCCTGGTGGCGGCGGCCTATGTCGCGGGCGAGCTCGAGAGCTTCGAGCAATGGCTGCTCGGCCTGGGCGTCAGGGACGTGATCTCGCTGCTGGACGTGCGCATGAACGGCGGCATGATCAAGGGCGAGCGCCTGATGGAATTCTTCCGCCGCAATTTCATCGACCGCCCGATCGAGGAACTGCCCATGCCCTTCGGCGCCGTCGCCACCGATCTGAATACCGGGTCCGAAGTATGGCTGCGCGAAGGTTCGACCATAGCGGCGGTGCGCGCCTCCATCGCCCTGCCCGCCCTGTTTTCGCCGGCGCTGCACGAGGGGCGCGTGCTGGTGGACGGCGCCCTGGTCAACCCGGTGCCGGTGTCGCTCGCGCGCGCAATGGGTGCCGACATCGTGATCGCGGTCGACCTCAGTTCGGACGTCCTCGGTCGGCGCATGCGCGAAGAGCTCGAAGCCGAAGCGCCCGTCGCCGAGAGCGGCGAATGGCGGCGCAAACTGCAGGAACGCATGAGCACGCTCATGCCGGCGCGAGACGAGGACGGGCCCAAGCTCCCGTCGATACTCGAAGTCGTGGCCACCAGCCTCAGCATCATGCAGGTGCGCGTCACCCGCAGCCGCATGGCGGGCGATCCGCCCGATGCGATCGTGTCGCCGCGCCTGGCCCACCTCGGCCTGCTCGACTTTCACCGCGCCAGGGACGCGATCGAGGCGGGCGAGCTCGCCGTGGAAACCGCGCTGCCGGGCCTGAACGCGCTGTTCAGTCGTTCGCGATAGGGCGACGGCGTGCCGGCGCCGACGCGCTTGTCGGCATCAGCGTGCGCATGAGCGCGAAGTGGCCCTATGGTCGCTGCCGGGCAAGGTTGACGCTCTGCGCCAATCGGCGGATAACCGTACATCCTTACACCCCGGCCCCGCTTGCGGGATCCTTTCCTGTCGAGCAAATGCATTCCCATGGCGAAAACGACGAACACCGGCGCGCAGATCGAAGTCAGCAATGTCATGTTTCTCGCCGGCCGCGGCGCTGTGATCGTCGGCCACGTGCGCGAGGGTAAGGTACGCATCGGGCAGCTGAGCGCACCCCTCGCGCCCGGCGCCGCGGCGGCGTTGCGCCTGGAAGTGAGCGTGATCGAGCACCTGTCTTCGATGGACCGGGGCGGCCAGGCCGTCGGCATCGCGTTTCGCAACGCACCGGACCTCAACGACCTGAAGCGCCGTTTCCCCGCCGGCAGCCTGCTCGAGCTCGAAGATCCGGGCGAACCCGGCGCGCGGAGCACCTGAGCATTTTGATGCCGCCGCGTGCACCGGGCATCGGCGGACGCATGAGCGCGATACGGCCGTACGGCCGCGGCCCGGCTGGCGAAACGACATGACGCACAAAGCAACCGACGCAGCGCACGCCCTCCACAAGCGGGCTGTCGTCGCCATTTCCACCGCCACCGGCAGCACCGCGCTGCTGATGAACGTGTGGCTGCCGTTCCTGCCGCTGTACATGCTGCAGGTCGGCGCCAGGGACGAAGCCGCGGCCCTGTTCTGGGTTGCGGTCGGGGCGAGCGCACAGGGCGCGGGGCGCCTCATTGGCGGGCCGCTCTGGGGATTGCTCTCGGACCGGCTCGGGCGCAAGAAAATGTTCATCCGCGCGGTGTATTTCGCCGCGCTCACCGCATTCGTGCTCAGTGTGATCAACGCACCGTGGCAGGTCGGCATCGCGCTCGGACTGCAGGGCCTGCTCTCCGGATTTGTACCCGCCGCAGTTGCGCTAATGAGCGTCAGCGTGCCCGACGCGAAGGTCAGGGACGCCCTCAACGCAGTCTCCGGCGCGCAGTACCTGGGCAGCGCGATCGGACCGGCGGTGGGCGCAGCCATGGCGATCGCATTCGGCTTTCGCGGCGCGATCTTCACCTCGGGGCTCCTGATAGCCGCAGTGGCGACCGCAGTCATCTTCCGCGTGCCCGCCGACACCGTGCGCAAGAAGAAGCTCGACCTCTCGGGCGCCGCGATCGCGCTGGCACCGTTCAAGCCGACGCTGCAATTCGCGCTGGCGGTCCTGCTCTTTTTTGCGCTGTTCGCCCTGACCACGTTCAGGTCCGTCGCGACGCCGATCGCACTGAAGGACATCGCCGGCGCCGGTGTGACCCAGGCCACCGGCATCGCGTTCACACTCGGCGGCATCGCCAGCGCGCTGGGCGTATGGATACTGTCGACGTCGTTTTTTCGCCGCTGGCGCCTGCGCAATATCCTTGCCGTCACCTGCGTTCTTACCGGGCTGTCGCACCTGCTGCTCGCGTACAGCAACTCAGTGTGGCTGTTCGTCGTCGCCTTCACCCTCGCCTCGTTTCTCAACGCGTCGATGATGCCGGCGACCAACACCATGATCGCCTTGAACGTCAGCCGCGACCGGCGCGGCACCGCCTTCGGCATCGGCAGCGCCGCGCAGGCGGTGGCGTTCATGGTCGGCCCGATGGGCGCGGCCATGTTCGCTACGTTCTCGCTCAGAGCAGGTTTTGTCACCGTCGGCGCGCTGATGCTGGCCCTCGCGGTGCTGGTCGCCCTCGCAGTGCGTGAGCCGGCGGGGGAGAATTAGGCGGGCGCCGCCTCCTACCCCTAGGCCCCGCCCCGGCGCGCTTCCACAGCGCGCTTGATGTTCTGCAGCGAAACGGCCGCTTCCTCGTCTATGCGCCGGATCATGTCCGCGGTCGGCGCCTTCGGGCGCGCAGGGTTGATGAGCGTGCGCCGGTAGCGGCTTCCGCCCGCGGCGGTTTCGACCTCGTAGCGCACGATGATGGTGCCGATGAAATCCGTGCGCGTTTGCGCGACCCAGAGCCGCGGGTGATCGCGCTCGGTCACCAGCCACTCGAGCAGCACCTCGCCGGTGCGCGTGTGCCAGCGCTCGCTGAAGCGCTCGCCGGCTGCCAGCGGCCGCGGCGGGCTGTCGATGTGATGCGAAGCGGCGATCCATTCCGGCCAGCTGTTGGGGTTGGAGACGTAGTCGAGGATGTCGCCAGCCGGCGCGTCGATCGCGATCTCGTGGCTGCGCTCGAAGCGCACGCCCTGGCTCATTGCCCGCTCCTTTGCAGGCTCACCGGTCGACTCATGGGTAAATATTCAGATGCGCGCGGCAAAGCGCCGCGCCGCGCGTCAATCCAGGCCGTCGAAGGCGACGGTGTGGCTGGTCGCCGCTGCGCTCCGGATTGCCTTCAGCGGCTGGTAGTCCGGATCGTTCAGCATATTGTGGATCGCCTTGCGATTGGGAAAGCGAAACAGCACCAGCCGCGTCGGATGAAAGTCGCCCTCGATCACCTCGTGCTGCCCGCCGCGCGAAAGGTAGGTCCCGCCATGCTTGGCGATGAACGCGGGCACTTCCTTCTTGTAGATTTCGTATTTCTCTTTGTCGTGGATATCGATATCGAGCAGCAGATAGGCTGACATGCTCCCCCCTCGTTGTTGTAATGGCGGGGACATTCTAGGCTGAATCCATTTTGCGGGTGCGGCGCGGGCTGCTGCGCAATCAAGTACTAAACCTGCCAGTGAGCGAGACCCCGCCGGTGCAATTCCTGTGACATCAGCCCTGCCACACGCC
>JAENXP010000199.1 GCA_016649475.1 Burkholderiales bacterium
CTCTTCGGGCTTGTCTCGCTTTCCAGCCATTTTCTGGTCCTCCTGAAATCGGGATATTCCTATCCCAGTGGGTGGACCACTTCACGGGGGCTACTCCAGTGATTGATCGTACGGTCGTCAAGGACTTTTTTCCTATTTATATGATTTTTTTCCTAATCAGGTGCCGATGAACCTCGACAAGGTATCATAAGTCATTGTTCTGTAACTGGAAATCAATTTGCCTAGGGAAACTTTGCGATAGATGGATTTGACGTCGAATTCGAATTTTCAGCATCAGCCGTTTGTATGAGTCACAAGCCTGACACAACGATCTGCGCAGTTGTTCGACACAACTTGTGTTAGATCAAGGTGCCGCAAGCCTGAATCGGATATGATATTTTTTGAGAGATGGGGCCAAGCGCCAGAAGTCCTGCTCCAGGCTCATGGGGGGCGCGCAACTCTGCAGGAGGCGTCCGCAATGATAAACCGTTCACTCGCGCTGCTCGTTTTCCTGTCCGGCCTGTTGTTTGCCGCATCAGCCTTTGCGGCGAACGGCTACACGACGGGCAATGTGAATATGCGGACAGGCCCGGGTGTCCAGTATCCGCGGATCGCCGTGGTTCCGGTCGGCAGCCCTGTGACGATCTATGAGTGCACGCGAAGTCGGCGATGGTGCAGCGTTCGCTGGCATCGCTATCGCGGCTGGGTTTCCGGGCGCTATTTGCGCTTCGGCGATTACCGGCCACGGGTCTATGTGCCGTCGCCGGACATCTATTTCGATTTCGATTATCGTGAGCCGCGCTGGCGCGACCGGCGTGACCGCCGGCCCAAGAGCAAGTCCCATCCGCGTCGGAAAAAGAAGGTCGTTCGGCGCGACTGGAACCGCGATCACGACCGCCAGCACAAGAGCAAGTCCTATCCGCGTCGCAAAAAGAAGGTCGTTCGACGCGACTGGAACCGCGATCATGACCGCGGGCACAAGAAAAACAGCGGGTCGAAGAAGCGCATTGTCAAAAAGTGGAAGTGCAACCCGAAACGGGGCAATTGCGATTAGAGCCAGAGCGCATTCCAAAAAGCGGGAACCGGTTTTCGGAGACAGATGCGCCATGACATGAACAGTCAACTCACGCGGCGGTCTAGAGTTCGACCTCGCCCGATCTCTGCAAGAGCCCACCATTCTCTCTCACCGTGCGAGCGCGCCTGCCGTTCATTGACAATCAAGGGTCTGCCCGGGAGACTTGTGACGTGCAGCCGGGGGCGCGCCGATGAAAACGTTTTCGCTATTCGCGGCGCTGGGCATGGCCCTTGCCCTCTCCGCCTGCACGACGGTCCTGTCGGGCGTGCGGAATTTTAGCGATCCGGCGGTTTCCTATTCCGGAAAATCCTTTGCGGTCCGGCCCATCAAGGGTCAGGAAACCGGCTTGGAATATCAGGACTATGCCGGCTATGTCGCGAGCAAGCTGACGGCCTACGGGATGGTCCAGGCGCCGTTCGATCAAGCCGATTTCGTCGCCGCGATACAATACGGCGTCGATCGCGGCCGGACGGTCAGCGGCTTGACGCCGGTCTACGGCCAGACCGACGGCGGCGAGGCGACGCATTCGGGAACAATCCAGGGTCCGGACGGCACGGCTACCTACAGCGGCACCACCTATATTCCCGAGACATACGGCGTCGTCGACGAAATCGAATGGTCGAAAACCGATTACACGCGTTCATTCGACCTGGTCATCGTCGATGGCCAATCGGTTGCCTCGGGCAAACCCCGGCAGGTCTACCAGGCGAACGCCATCAGCATCGGCAAGGAAAAGACGTTCTATTCCGTCTCGCGATGTGTGATCGACGCGGTCTTAAACAAATTCCCCGACGCTTCGGGCGCCACCAGATTCGTTCGGCTCGTGGCGACACGTGCATGCGGTAGTGTGTTCTCAGACAATTTTCGATGATGACATGAAGCACCGCGCACATTAGCAAGATGCGATGCCCGTCAATGATCTCCTTCAGACCTACGCGCTTCGAATAAGGGAGCTTCGCCGAGCGAACGCTGATGTTCCGGAAACGGCGCTTGCCCCGGCATTCCAGCAATTGCTCGAAGGACTCATGCCTCTCCTGCCGCCCGCCCCAAGACTTACCGTTGTTCCCGAATACCGAAACCCGGGCATCGGCCGCCCGGATATTGCGCTCGTGAGGCAAGGCGCGCCTGCTCGCGCCTTCGTCGAACTCAAGGCGCCCGCAAAGCCGGCCAACCCGACGCGCTGGCGCGGTCACGACCAGCGCCAATATGAGCGATTCAAGGAATTGGCATGCTGGGCGACCTGCAATTTCTCGGAGTTTCGTCTGTTTCATCGCGACGACGAACTTGGCAGTGCGGTGGTGGTGGCTGAGAGCACCCTTCACGCGGATCAGGACGACGCCCGCGCTAACCGTGCGATTGCCGAACACGACGCTGCACCGTTCCTCCGTCTGGTCGAGATGCTCTGTGCGGGTGCGGGGCAGGAGCCAATTGCGCGCGATGCCGAGCATCTTGCCGCACTGATGGCGCATTCCGCCCGCCTCGTTCGCGGCATCGTGCGGGGCCGGTTGGCTGAACTCCACGAAGACGGCAATCCGCATCACGCGCTTTTGCAGGTGAGGCAGGAGTTCCGGGACGTCCTCTACGCCCACCCCGAAGCTGGAGGTTACACCGCCGCCGATTTCGATACTTTGTTCTCGGCTGCCTTCGCGCAGACACTCGCCTTCGGGCTGCTGCTGGTGCGCGAGGGGACCGGCCGAGACGTGGAACCGGACGCCTGGCAGCACATGCCCGAGGAACATCCACTGATGCGGACGGCTCTGCGCGTGCTGAGCCTCGATGAGGTCGTGCAGGATGTCGGCATCGGCTTCGAGGTGATGCGCGACACGGTCAACAGCTTCGCGCCGGAAATCCTTGTTGCACCGCCGGGCCGGCGGGATCCAATCCTCTATTTTTACGAAGACTTCCTGCAGACCTTCGACCCGCAGGCGCGCGAGCGCTACGGCGTTTACTACACACCTGTCGAGGTCGTGCAATACATGGTGGGCGCACTCGACCGGCGTTGCGTGACAATCTTCAGACCCGGGGGCTGCGCGACCCGGCCGTCACAATCCTCGACCCGGCGACCGGCACTGGCACCTTCCTGCTCAGCATTGCCGAGCGCGTCAGGGCGCAGGAGGCTAATGCCGGCAAAGGAATGGCCGCACTCGCCTTGCAGGGTCTCGCAAGTCGGATGTTCGGCTTCGAGCTACTTGTCGGCCCCTATGCCGTCGCGCACTACCGGCTGCATCACGCGCTGCGTAGGGCGCGTGGGGAGGGCGAAGAAGAAGGTGAGCCGCTGGAACTGCCGCGCCTTGGCGTTTATCTCGCCGATACGCTGGCCGAACCGGGTGCGGCCGCGACCACCGGACCGCTCGGCTTCGTGTCTGAAGGCATAGCCGACGAACAGCGAGAGGCGAACCGGATCAAGTCAGAGGAGTCGATCCTGGCGATCATCGGCAATCCGCCCTATCGCCGGCTGGAGAAAGGCGAGAACCGCACGCTGGTCGGCGACTGGATGGACGACATCTGGGACGACCTCAAGGAACCGGTGCGCAATGCGGGCAAGGGCGGCCAGCTCAACACATTTCCCGAACTGTCCGTCGCCTTCTGGCGTTGGGCGATCTGGAAACTCTTCGAAGCGGAAAACGCGCCGCAACGAGGCGTCGTCGCCTTTATTTCCAATCGCAAGTTCCTGACCGGCTGGCCCTATGCCGGTTTGCGCAAGATGATGCGCGAGCGCTTCGACCGGATCGAGATCATCGACCTGCGCGGCGATGTCCGGCGCGGCGAGCGGGCCGGAGTCGAGGCCGATCAGGGCGTCTTCAATATCATGGTCGGCACCGCGATTACCCTTGCTATCGCGGACGGCAGCAAGGCGGACGGAGAGGCGGCAGACGTTTATTACTATGACAGTTGGACGGAAGGTCTTTTTTCACGGTGGGCGAAGCTCGACTGGCTTACGAGCGGCGCTGATGCAGGAACGCAACCAAATGCCGTCGCAGTCGAGCGTGACCTCATGGACGACATGAGGCCAGAACCCTTTCAAAACGGGGAGTGGGTGAGCCTACGCGATTGTTTCGTGTTTGCCTCTTCTGGACTTGAGAGTAAACGAGATCACGTTGTCTATGGAGTCTCCCGTCAAAATCTGGAACGAAAAATTAGAGATATTTTGGCTTTGGACGGTGAGGCTCGTGACAAAGCTTTTAATTCAACTCCAATGAACCCAGCGCATCGCGCACAAGCGGTAGGGTGGGTTGAGGAGTCAGTGATATTAAGTGGATACCGGCCGCTCGATAGACGGTGGCATTACGCCAATGACTCTTGGAACGACCGGCCAAGACCAGATTTACGCGCGGTTTGGGGCGCGAACAATGTCTGCCTCTTCTCGTTGCCAAATGGAACTAACGCAGGTGCAGCGGTCTGGTGTTTCGGCAACTATCCTGACCGTCACGCCTTCCGCGGCAGCTATGGCGGATACGCCTTTCCGCTCCATGATCGGCGACCGAACATTGCCGCACCGAATATTGCGCCAGTCCTAATCGCAAGTCTGAGCGCGGCCTATGGTGAGCCGGTCGCCAGCGAGGATATCTTCGACGCAATCCTGTGTTTGCTGTCCGCCACATCCTACGCGCTACGCTTTGCGGAAGACCTCGAGGACGTATTCCCCCATGTCCCGTTCCCCGCCCGGCACGAGATTTTCCAGGACGCCGTCCGCATCGGTCGCGAGATCAGGGCGGTGGAGACGTTTGCGCGCGAGCCCGGCGAGGCCCATCTCCGACCAGGCTTCGTCCGCGTCACCAACGAGCCGCGCGGCGCACTGGCGGCGGTCGAATATGCCGATGGCGCAATCACCCTGTGCGAGGACGGAACCGGCAAAATCACCGGACTGCCGGAAAATGTGTGGAATTTCTCGGTCAGCGGATATCGGCTGGTGCCGCGCTGGCTCGAGGCACGGATAGGTTTGCAGGCGGATCTGGCAGTCGTCAGCGAGCTGCGCGATATTTGTGGGCGCGTCGCCGAACTGATTGATCTCTTTGCGGAGGCCGATATTGTTTTGGAAGCTACACTGCATGAGACACTGATTCGCGAGGCGCTCGGCCTCGATCCCCAAGGGCAAGACGTGAATGACGGATGAGACTGACCTTTTCGGAAAGCGTCCGGGGCAGGCAAGCCTTTTCGGCGCCGGTGACGACCGTTTGCAGGCGCCGCTTCAGCGCTCGTTGCCTGACCCGGAAACGGTCCGCGTCCGCCTGAAAGCTTTGCTCGAAAAAGCCCGGTCAGCCGAAAAGATGCCGTGGTCGGAGCGGGATGCCCGGATGTGGCAGACTGTTTTCCCGAACATGGCCAAATGGCTGCCGAAAGATGAAGCCGACCAATTGCGCTTTGAGTTCGCTCAAGAAATGCAGCGGTTGAGACAGGATGCAGGGGAGCAAACGGCGGTTTCACAAAGCTTCGGTTGAATCACCGCGCCGTCCCTCCCCCCGGTTCCTCCCCCGGCCAGTCGACAATAAAATCTTCCAGGTCTTCGACGAGCACGTCGTTCTCGCTGACCGTGCGGCCGCGCGTCGACATGCCGGCCTGGTGCACCGTTTCGCGGTCGCCGGAAACGAGA
>JAENXP010000454.1 GCA_016649475.1 Burkholderiales bacterium
GCAGGATCAGCGTGGCGATCTGCCCGGGCGCGGTGTTCGCGGCCTGCACCGCGGCGGCGGCGTCCGCGCCCACGGTTGCGGACGATACGCTGCTGCGCACCCAATGCGAGGACGCGCGCGCCAGGCCCTCGGTGTCCGCGGTGAGCGGCGCGTCGAACGGCCGGTGGTAGGTGGCCTGGTCGCCGACGATATTGACCATGGGCGTATGCGCGCGGCGCGCGTTGTGCACATTGGCGATGCTGTTGGCGTAGCCCGGTCCGCAGTGCAGCAGGGTGGCAGCGGGTTTGCCGGCCATGCGCGCGTAGCCGTCGGCTGCGCCGGTCACCACGGTTTCGGCCAAGCCCAGAACGCAACGCATGCCCTCGACTTTGTCCAGGGCCGCGACGAAATGCATTTCAGATGTGCCGGGATTGGCAATACAGGTATCCACGCCGCTGGCGAGCAGCGTGCGGATCAAGCTTTCGGCGCCGTTCATGGTGAGTATCCGTCAGGGTTTGAGTTTGGGAAAACCATCCGCCGTTCGCGGCGCATGGTTGAAAGGGGCGAAAATGTTTGCATAGAGTACGCGGCCCCGGCATTAACATCAACCCGCGCAAAACCAGTAAACTGCCTTTCCTCGTCCGCTGCAACAGCCCGTGCTCGTCCCATCCATGGCCTGGCCCAAACAAACCGTGCTCCGAGCATGAACGATCTGCGCGCGCTGCTCGCCTTCTCTGCACCGTATCGGGCGGCGTTGGCGTTTTGCGGACTGTTGATGCTGTGCGAAAGCGCCGCCGCGCTGCTGCTGCCCTGGGCCGGCGGCCTGCTCGCCGAGGCCATGCTGAGTCCGGCCGGCGCCGCGACTGCGGGTCAGGTTTCAGCGGGGGTGGGCACCGTTCTGACCGGCATGCTGGTTTTGTTTGCGCTGCAGGCGCTGCTCAAATTCGGCAATACCTATATCCTCGGCAATACCGCGGACAAAATCGTCTCGGACCTCAAGATCAGGCTGTACGATCATCTGCAGGCGCTGCCGCTGGCCTACTATCAGCAGCGGCGCCTGGGCGATACGCTGGCCCTGCTCACCAACGATGTCTATGTGCTCACCGGCTACATCAGCGGCACTGCGCTGGCGCTGGTGCCGCTGCTCGCCACCGCGGGCGGGGCGGTGATACTGATGTTTCGCATCCGGCCGTCGCTGGCGCTGCTGGCCGTAATCCTCATTCCCCTGTTCTATCTGCTGATGAAAATCTTCGGCCGGCGCATGCGGCCGCTGGCGGCGCAATTGCAGCAGGAATATGCAAACGCGATATCCATCGCCCAGGAAAACCTGGGCATGCTGCCGGCGATCAAGACGTTCACGCGCGAGGCGCAGGAATCGGCGCGTTACCGCGAGCAGATCGACCGCATCTTCCGCCTGAACGTCAAGCAGCGCGGAATCTACGCCGCGCTGGAGCCGCTGGCGCAGTTGATCGCGGCCGTGGGCATCGTGCTGGTGCTGGCGCTGGCCAGCGCGGACCTGGGCGAGGGCAGGCTGCTGCCCGCGCAGCTGGTGAGCTTCCTGCTGTATGCCGCCCTGCTCACGCGCCCGGTGGCGGGACTGGCCGACGTCTACGGCCAGACGCAGATGGCGCGGGGCGCGTCCGCCAGGCTGCGCCAGGCGATGGAAGAGCCGGCGGAGCCTGCGGGACATGCGGGCATCGCGCTTGCCGCAGTGAAGGGCGAAATCGAGTTTCGCGGCGTGAACTTCGCTTATCCCGGCCGGCCCGCGGCGCTGGAACGCGTCGATTTGCGCATTGCGGCGGGCGAGACTGTCGCCATCGTCGGTCCCAACGGCGCCGGGAAGAGCACGCTGGCGCACCTGCTGATGCGCCTGCACGAGCCGAGCGCAGGGCAGATCCTGATCGACGGCACCGATATCGCCGCCGTGTCGCTGGCGAGTCTGCGCCGCCAGATCGGCGTGGTGCCGCAGCACGTACTGCTGTTCAACGCCACGGTGCGCGACAACATCGCCTACGGGCGTCCCGAACCCAGCCAGGCCGAAATCGAAAGCGCCGCCGTGGCAGCGCGCGCGCACGAGTTCATCACCGGCCTGCCGCAGGGCTACGACACACTGATCGGGGATCGCGGCGTGAGGCTGTCAGGCGGCCAGCAGCAACGCCTCGCGCTCGCGCGCGCGCTGCTCAAAGACCCGGCCATCCTGATACTCGACGAAGCCACCGCGATGTTCGACCCGCAGGGGGAGAGTGAATTCTTGCGAGGCTGCGAGGAGGCGCTCGAGCGCCGCACCGTGCTGCTGATCACCCACCGGCCCGCCAGCCTGGCGGTGGCCGACCGCATCGTGCGCATGGGGCAGGGGCGTATCATCGAGCACTGACGCGGCCGCGAAATTCACAGTGGAATGGTCGCGCAACCAGGACTGATGGAAACTGAGCTCAATGCCCGCTAGGCGAACGCGCAGTCCATATCAATACAGAGCAAGGACAAGCGCGCGACGACGCGGCTGTTTCTCGAGGCGCTAGCGCTGCGCTGCCGCCGGCAGATCGTTCTCGAGGCTCACCGTGCGCCGGATTTCGTCCGACACCAGCCCCAGGGCCATCGGCCGCGCCACGCCGGGCAGCACCACCACGTCGTACAGTTCCTCGACGATGCCTTCCAGGCGCAGCCAGTGCACGATGTCGCCGCTTCTGAGATCGACCACCATCAGCCCGCAGCGCGGCTCCACCTCGCGCCGTTTGAGTTCGTCATCCAGCGCGAGGCCGGAAAACGTCTTGTTGTGGCGCGGCCGCGACATGCCCAGCACGGCGTAGTTCTTGTGGATGGTCATGCCGCGTATATAGCCGGGGCAGAACGCGATTTCCTCGAATGTGCCTTTGGCCGGATCGACCCGGCCGAAGCGTCCGGTGCCCGAATCGGCGAGATAGAGCTGGCCGTCGGCCAGGCGCGGCGAGTGCGGCATCGACAGGCCGCCCAGCACCACCTCGTTCGAGCGCATGTCGATGACCACGCCGCCGTCGCGCCGCTTTTCACGCCAGCCGTCGGCGACATCCGTCCGACTCACCGCGCTGACGTAGCGCGGCTCGCCCCCCGCCATCGCCAGCCCGTTCAGGTGGCAGCGATCCTCCGCCGCCAGGCGCGAAATGAACGGTGGTTTCCACAGCGGCCGGATGCTGTGCGTTTCGCTCAACGTGGCGACGCAGCCGAACAGGGTGGCGATGAATACCGGCTTGGCATCGGTGCCGATGCCGATGTCGTGGATGTCGAGATCCCCCGTGGTGTAGGCGGTGCGCGGGATGTAAAA
>JAENXP010000420.1 GCA_016649475.1 Burkholderiales bacterium
CAGAACATTCCGGTGCGCACACCCGAAGGCCGGCGCATCCGCGAGGCTTTCATCGCGCCGGCCGGTAGCGCCATCGTTTCGGCCGACTATTCCCAGATCGAGCTGCGCATCATGGCGCACATCTCGCGCGACGAGAATCTGCTGCGTGCTTTCGCCGCGGGCGAGGACGTACACCGCGCGACCGCGGCGGAAATCTTCAACCGGAACCTGCACGAAGTGACGCCGGAAGAACGCCGCTACGCCAAGGTGATCAACTTCGGTCTGATCTATGGCATGTCGGCTTTCGGCGTGGCGCAGGCTTTGGGCCTGGAGCGCGCCACCGCCCAGGCCTATATCGACAGCTACTTCACCCGCTATCCGGGTGTGGCGCGCCACATGCAGCGGACGCGCGAACAGGCGCGCGAACGCGGCTATGTCGAGACCGTGTTCGGCCGCAGGCTGTGGCTGGCGGAGATCAGGGCTGCCAACAGCGGCCGGCGCCAGGGTGCCGAGCGCGCCGCGATCAACGCGCCGATGCAGGGGACGGCGGCGGATCTGATCAAGCTATCCATGATCGCGGTGCAGGACTGGCTCGACCGGGAGCGGCTGTCGGCGACACTGGTGATGCAGGTGCACGACGAACTGGTGCTGGAAGTGCCGCAGGTCGAACTCTCGCGGGTGCGCGAGGCGTTGCCCGGGCTGATGACCGGCGTGGCTGAGCTCGCAGTCCCCCTTGTCGTGGATGTGGGAGTCGGTGCAAACTGGGAGCAGGCGCATTAAACGCATCCCCGATCGCGATGAGCAATCCCTCCAGCCCAAAGCCGTTTGCCGCGTCGAGCCGCCACCGGCTGCGCCATGTGGTGCTGCTCGGCGATGCCCTGCTCGACGCCTACGGCAGCATAGACAAGACACCGGGAGAATTCGAGGACGCCCTGCTTCCCGGCACGCGCGATCAGTGGAAGATCAGCGTAGTCTCGGCGGCCGAGATCGAGCGCGCGGGACCGGCGCTGGTCCTGCCCGGGGATGCGACCCACGCGATTATTTTCATCGAGGGCAATCACGCGATAGAGCAAAGCGGGCTGCTCCACGGCCGGCACGGTGCCCAGGAGGAGACGCTGGAGCGGCTCTCCTTGGCCGCAGACGAATTCGAACGCAACCTGGAGCGCCTGATTCATGCGGCAAAGTCGGCGCGGCTGGTGATCATGGTGTGCACCATGTTCCAACCCGATTACAAGGATCCGGCACGCCAGCGCGCGGCCTGCGCCGCGCTGGCGGTTTTCAATGACCGTGTCACCAAGCGCGCCGCTGCGGCGAGCGTCTCCCTGATCGACCTGCGCCTGATCTGCGACGAGCCCGGCGACTACGACAAACCGACGCAGCTGTCCAAGGGCGGCTTGCAGAAAGCGGCCAACATCATTCGCTACGCCATGTTCGAGCTGGACGCCGGGTCGCGCCGCTGCGAGGTGTTCTGCTAGCGCCGCAACACGTTCGGCGCCCGGGTGCGCCTATTTGCCGATGGCGCCGAACACCTTACTGATGATGCCGCTCGCCGCGCCTGCGGGGTCCTGGCGGATTTTCTTTTCCTCTTCGGCGATCATCAGGTAGAGGCCGTCCAGCGCTTTGCGGGTGACGTAGCTGTTGAGGTCCGCATCCCTGGCATCGACGAGGCCGAATCTGGCGCCCTTGCCGGCGAACTCGTTGTACTTGTCGGCGAGCTGCACTTTCTGCGTGGCTTTGCTGACTATCGGCAGGAACTTGTCGGTCAGCGGCGCGGAGGTGGTGCGTTTGAAATATTGCGTGGCGGCGTCCTGCCCGCCGCCGAGGATGGCCTTGGCGTCCTGCACGCTCATGCTTTTCACCGCCTTCACCAACAGGGGCTTTGCCCCGACCACCGCGGATTCCGCGGCGCGGTTCATGGCGGTGACCAGCTCGTCGGCGTACTTTCCCATTCCCAAACCGCGCATCATGCCTTCAACCTGATTCAGGCCCTGCGGCAGCGGAATCCGGACCCGTTCGTTACCCAGGAATCCGTCCTGCTTCCCGAGTTCGGCCACTGCAGCCTGGGAACCTTTAATCAGCGCTTCCCTCAATCCTTTGGTCGCGTCCTTGCTGGAAAGCTCCGCCAGCCCCGCGGCATGCGCCTGGGTAAGCGAGAACAAGCCTATCGCAATTGCGGCCCACAGTCCGTACAGGTTTTTCATTGCAGCTCCTTGAAAATAAACGCCGCCTCAGGCCAGGCCTGTCTCCCGGTGCGGGTGCGCCGCTTGCGGCTCATACACCTGCGGCGTGCGCCTGCCGGTCGGCATGGTAGCTGGAGCGCACCATCGGCCCGATCGCGGCGTGCAGAAAGCCCATTTCGCGCGCCGCCTGTTCGAATTGCGCAAACCCGTCCGGGTGGACGTAACGCAGCACCGGCAGGTGGTGCGCAGTCGGCTGCAGGTACTGGCCTATGGTGAGCATGTCCACGCCGTGTGCCCGCAGATCGTGCATCACCGCGAGGATCTCCTCGTCGGTCTCGCCCAGGCCCAGCATCAGGCCCGATTTGGTCGGGACGCCCGGCCGGAGCGCCTTGAACTCCTGCAGCAGTCTGAGCGAATGCGCGTAGTCTGAACCGGGGCGGGCCTGGCGGTACAGCCGCGGCACGGTTTCGAGGTTGTGGTTCATCACGTCGGGCGGATCGGCAGAGAGTATTTCGAGCGCGACTTCGAGCCGGCCGCGGAAATCGGGAACCAGCACCTCGACGCGAGTTCGCGGCGAAAGCTCGCGCACCGCACGTATGCAATCGGCAAAATGCGCTGCGCCACCGTCGCGCAAATCGTCACGGTCGACGCTGGTGATGACCACGTAATCCAGCGCCAGCGCGGCGATGGTCTGCGCCAGATGCGCCGGCTCGCCCGCATCCGGCGCTGCCGGCCGCCCGTGGGCGACATCGCAAAACGGGCAGCGCCGTGTGCACAGGTCGCCCAGGGTCATGAAAGTCGCGGTGCCTTTGCCGAAGCACTCGCCGATATTGGGACAGGAGGCTTCCTCGCACACGGTATGCAGCTTGTTGTCGCGCAGGCGCTGTTTGATTTCGTCGAAACGCGTGTTGCCGGAGCCGGCCTTGACCCGGATCCATTCGGGCTTTTTCAGGCGTTCCTGTGGCAGGATCTTGATCGGGATGCGCGCCGTCTTGGCGCGGCCTTTTTCAGCGCCCGCGCTCATGTTCTGCCAGGATATGCGCGAGTTCGGCGGCGAGCCGCTCACCCAGTTCGTCGGCCGGGGCGCTGACGCCCAAATCGCGCGTCTGGGTCACCGCCAGGCCGGGGTAGCCGCAGGGGTCGATCGCCAGAAACGGGGAGAGGTCCATGTCCACGTTGAGAGCGACGCCGTGGTAGCACCCCGCGCTGCGCACGCGCAGGCCCAGCGCCGCGATTTTTGCACCGCTCACATATATGCCAGGCGCGCCGGCTTTGCGTTGCGCCTGGACATGGCACTGGGCCAGCGTATTGATCACCGCCTGTTCAAGC
>JAENXP010000056.1 GCA_016649475.1 Burkholderiales bacterium
GACCACACAGTACTGGCACTGGTTGGCGCCGGAGGTTGCGACCACGATCATTTCGCGCTCGGCCTTGGTCAGGCCGCTTTGCTTTTCCATGAGCGCGTCGTGATAGGCGAAGAACGCGCGGAACTCGTCCGGGCGGTGCGCCAGGGTAAGGAACACATTGGGAACGAAGCCGGACTTCTCCTGCACTGCGACGATGCGCTCGCGGATGTCCTGCGGCAGGTCTTCGAGCCTGGGTACGGGGAAACGGCTGATGGCGCTCATGCTGGGCTCCTGGTTGTGCCCCGGGCGTTGCGCCGGGCCGGGAAATGCTGCAATGCCGTGCCCGCGGCCCGATAGATAATATGCGCGGTGGCGGCCTGTAAGTGTATCAGTGCAGATGCTAGCCCAGCCACCTGCAGCGCATTTGATCCAAATCAACGGCACCGGCGCCGCGTGTGCCGCCAGCGTGCGCTGGCGCCGGGTGCCGCAATTGGCGACAATAGAGCGAGCACCTTCTGCAGAACACTCCCTTTCAGGAAATCATATGGTCCATCCACTCGCCGGCAAGCCGGCCCCCGTCTCCGTCCTCGTGGACGTACCCGCGTTGCTGCGCGCTTATCGGGACAGGCCGGACGCGAACGATCCGCTGCAGCGCGTGGCCTTCGGCACCAGCGGACATCGCGGCAGCGCGCTCAACCGCAGTTTCAACGAAGCCCACATCCTCGCCATCGTGCAGGCGGTGTGCGAATACCGTTCGCGGAACGCGATCACCGGTCCGCTCTACCTCGGCAAGGATACGCATGCCCTGTCAGAGCCCGCACAGCGCAGCGCGCTGGAGGTGCTCGCGGCCAACGGAGTATGCACTCACATCCAGAGCGATCAAGGCTACACCCCTACGCCAGTGATCTCGCGTGCGATCCTGATGCACAACCGCGCCCCCGGCGCGGCGCGCGCCGACGGCCTGGTGATCACGCCCTCGCACAACCCGCCGGCGGACGGCGGCATCAAATACAACCCGCCCAACGGCGGTCCCGCGGATACCGATATCACCGGCTGGATCGAGCAGCGCGCCAACGCGCTGCTCGCGCAGGGCAACCGCGAAGTGAAGCGCCTGCCCTATGCCGAGGCGCTGGCCGCAGCGAGCACACACGAGGAGGATTTTGCCGCGGCGTATATCGCAGATCTTGGAAACGTGATCGACATGGAGGCGATACGCGCGGCGAAACTGAAGATCGGCGTCGATCCGCTGGGCGGCGCGGCCGTGGCCTACTGGAAGCCGATCGCGCAGCATTACGGCCTCGACATCGAGGTGGTCAATCCGAAAGTCGATCCCACCTTCGGCTTCATGACCCTGGACCACGACGGCAAGATTCGCATGGACTGCTCCAGCCCCTATGCCATGGCCAGCCTGGTCGGGCTGAAACAGCGCTTCGACGTCGCCTGGGCCAACGACGCCGACGTCGACCGCCACGGCATCGTGACGCCTTCGGGCGGGCTGATGAACCCGAATCACTACCTGGCGGTCGCCATTCACTATCTGCTCACCCACCGTCCGCAGTGGCCGCAGACGGCAGCCGTGGGCAAGACGCTGGTGTCGAGCGCGCTCATCGATCGCGTAGTCGCCGGGCTGGGCCGGCGCCTGATCGAAGTGCCGGTGGGCTTCAAGTGGTTTGCACCGGGGCTGCTGGACGGCGGATTCTGCTTCGGCGGCGAGGAGAGCGCCGGCGCGAGCTTCCTGCGCCGCGACGGCTCGGCCTGGACCACCGACAAGGACGGCATCATCCTCGGCCTGCTGGCTGCGGAAATCACCGCTGTCACCGGCAAGGATCCGGGGCGCTATTACCTCGACCTCGCGGCGCAGTTCGGCACCCCGCATTACTTGCGCGTGGACGCGCCCGCGACGCCGGCGCAAAAGGCCGCATTCAAGCGCCTCAGCGGCGACAGCATTCAGGCCACAGAACTGGCCGGCGACACCATCCTCGCCAAGCTCACGCGCGCGCCCGGCAACGATGCGCCCATAGGCGGCCTCAAGGTGACCACGGCCGCGGGCTGGTTTGCCGCACGCCCTTCGGGGACCGAGGATATTTACAAGCTGTATGCAGAGAGTTTCAACAGCGCCGAACATCTGGGACGCATCGTGGCGCAGGCGCAGGAAATCGTGAGCGCTGCACTGCGCGATTGAGCCTGCGCAGCGCGCCGGCAGACAGGTGGAGGGGTAGTAATTGGCGCGCCCGACAGGAGTCGAACCTGTGACCTTTGGTTTCGGAAACCAACACTCTATCCAGCTGAGCTACGGGCGCCTGGCCCAAAGTATACCGGCTTTTGCAATCTGGCTGCGCGCCGTTATGCTTTTGTGCAGCACGGAATTGCGACTATAATGCGCGCGTTTGCAACGACTTAGTGTAGCGAAGGAAGCCAATGAGCCAGACCGAGCACGCCGCAGGACACGATACCCCGATCAAGACGCCCAAACAACTGATCATTGCCATCGTACTCGCGTTCGTAATACCGATCCTGCTCATCGTCATGATTTCGCAGTACGTGGCCAACATCCGCAGCGTCGACATGGACAGCGCGGCGATGTCGCCCAACGCCGTGGCCACGCGCCTGAAGCCGGTGGGCGACCTGGCGTTCGCCGAAGCCGGCGGCGGCGCGGCAACCGCGCCCAGAAGCGGCGAGGAAATCTACAAGTCGGTTTGCAGTGCCTGCCATGCGAGCGGCGCAGCCGGCGCGCCCAAGTTCGGCGACGAAGGAGCCTGGGCAGCGCGCATCAAACTGGGCGAGAAGGCATTGCTGAGTGCGGTGATCAGCGGCAAGAACGCGATGCCCCCGCGCGGTGGCGGCGCCGATTTGAGCGACCTCGAAGTGGAACGCGCCGTCGTCTACATCGCCAACGCCGCCGGGGCCAAGTTCACGGAGCCTGCGGCCGCCACCGCGCCGGCGCCGGATAAAGTGGCTGCTGCCGCGCCCGCCGGCTCGGTAGACGGCAAGAAAATCTACGATACCACCTGTGTCGCCTGCCATGCTTCCGGCGTAGCCGGCGCGCCCAAGGCGGGCGACAAGGCCGCCTGGGCAGCGCGCCTCGATACCGGCATGAACGCGCTCTACGCGAACTCGCTCAAGGGCAAGGGCGCGATGCCACCCAAGGGCGGTAACGCCGCGCTCGGCGAAGCCGAGCTCAGGGCGGCCGTCGACTACCTGGTGGGGCTGGTCAAATAGCGGTCAGGGGAGCAGGTCACAATAAAAGGCGGCTAGTCCGCCTTTTTTTTGCGCTTTTGCGCGGCGGCGTACAGGCCGTGGAGATTTTTCGGCCGCCGCACCCGAGCGCAACCGTGCCGAGTCGCTGTTAGAATCAGCCTGTCTGCTTAACGGGCTCTGCGCCCCGCGCTCGGCATTATGAAGATTGCGATCATTCTCGATCCGCTGGATGAGATCAAGACCTACAAGGATACGACCTACGCGATGATGGCGGAGGCGGCTGAACGCGGGCACGAGCTGCACATTTTGATGCAGGACGGCGTGATGTGGAAACACGGCCTGGTGATCGGCGAGTCCTGCCGGCTCGAACTCACGGGCGAGAAGGAGCGCTGGTACCACATCGATCTGCCGCGCGAAGACGCGCTCGCCGAATTCGACGCGGTGCTGATGCGCAAGGACCCGCCGTTCGACATGGAGTACGTGACCGCCACCTGGCTGCTGGAGCTGGCCGGGCGCCAGGGCGCGAGGGTGTTCAACGATCCGCGCGCGCTGCGCGACCACAGCGAGAAGCTGGCGATCGCCGAGTTTCCGCAATTCACCGCCCCGACGCTGGTGACGCGGATGGAAAAGCAGATCCACGATTTCATCGACGCGCACGCCGACGTGGTGGTGAAGCCCCTGGACGGCATGGGCGGCGCGCAGGTGTTTCGCGTCACCGACACCGACCCCAACCGCTACGTGATCGTCGAGACCATCACCTGGCACGGCACGCGCTCCATCATGGCGCAACGCTACATCCCGGAAATACGCGAGGGAGACAAGCGCATCCTGCTGATCGGCGGCGTGCCGGTGCCCTACAGCCTCGCGCGCATCCCCAAAGAGGGCGAGACCCGCGGCAATCTCGCCGCCGGCGGCAGGGGCGTGGCGCTGCCCCTGTCGGCGCGCGATATGGAGATCGCACGCGCGCTCGGGCCGCAATTGGCGCAGCGCGGCCTGCTCCTGGTGGGGCTGGACGTGATCGGCGACTACCTCACCGAAGTCAACGTTACCAGCCCGACCTGTTTTCAGGAAATCCGCGAACAGACCGGCTTCAACGTCGCAGCGCTGTTCATCGACGCGCTGGAGAAAGCATGCGCGGCCTGAAGCCTTATCCCGAGTCAATCACCTAATTTCAGAGAATTTGCCATGGTCGGAATCCTGATAGTTGCCCACGGGGCGTTCGGCGAAGCCCTGATCCATTGCGCCAGCCACGTCATGGGCAAGCGCCCGCCGCAGGTGCTCCAGCTCGGCGTCACCATCCACGACGATCCCGAGGCCATCCTGCCGCAGGCCGTGGAACTGGTGAAGCAGCTGGACCAGGGTCAGGGTGTGCTGGTGTTCAGCGACATTCTCGGCGCCACGCCCTCCAATATCGCCACGCGCCTGCTCGAGCCGCGCCGGGTCGAGGGGATTTCCGGCGTCAACTTGCCGATGCTGATCCGCGCCCTGACCTATCGCGAGGAAGCGCTCGATGTCGTGGCCGAAAAAGCCATCAGCGGCGGCGTCGCGGGAGTGATCCACTTGAATACCGATGCCTGCAATGCTGCAAACCGAGGTTGAAATCGTCAACAAGCTCGGGCTGCACGCGCGCGCAGCGGCCAAGCTGACCCAGCTCGCGAGCGGATTTCAGAGCGAAATCTGGCTCACGCGCAACGGCCGCAGGGTCAATGCCAAGAGCATCATGGGCGTGATGATGCTCGCCGCCGGCAAGGGCTCGAAGATAGACATCGAAACCGACGGTAGCGACGCCGACGCGGCGCTGCAGGCCCTGCTGAGTTTGATTGTCGACAAGTTCGGAGAAGCCGAGTGAGCTTCACCCTCCACGGCTCGGGCGTAGGCGGCGGCATCGCGATCGGACAGGTGCACCTGATTTCGAGTGCGCGGCTGGAGGTGGCGCATTACGCGGTCGCGCCCGAGCAACTCGAGCTCGAGGTGATGCGCTTCTCGACGGCGGTGGACAAGGTGCGCGCGGAACTGCAGGGGTTGCGCCGCAATGTCCCCGCGAGCGCGCCGGCCGAACTCGGCGCCTTTCTCAGCCTGCACCTGATGATCCTCGACGATGCGACGCTGTCGCAGGCGCCGCGCGATCTGATCCGCAGTTTGCGCTGCAACGCCGAATGGGCGATGGTGCAGCAGATGGATTATCTGGTTGCGCAGTTCGATAAGATCGAAGACCCGTACCTGCGCGAAAGAAAGGCCGACGTGGTGCAGGTGGTGGAGCGCACGCTCAAGGCGATGCAGGAGCAGCCGGGGCGCGCCAGCCCGGCGCCCGCCAACGAGGCGAGCCTGATCGTGGTGGCGCATGACCTGTCGCCGGCCGACATGATGCTGTTCAAGCAGCACCAGTACGCCGGCTTCGTCACCGACCTGGGCGGTGTGACCTCGCACACCGCCATCCTCGCACGCAGCCTCGACATTCCCGCCATCGTCGGCGCGCACACGGCGCGGCAGATGGTGCGCGAAGGCGAGCTGGTGATCGTCGACGGCGTGCACGGCGTGCTCATCGTCGATCCGGACGACTTGGTGCTTGAGCAGTACAAGCTGCGCCAGCGACAGATCGAGTTGGCGCGGCAAAAACTCAAGCGCATCCGCGCCACGCCCACCACCACGCGCGACGGCACCGCGGTGGACCTGCACGCCAATATCGAGCTGCCGCAGGACATAGAACAGGTGCGCGAATCCGGAGCCACCGGCGTGGGCCTGTTCCGCAGCGAGTTTCTGTTCCTCAACCGGGATGACCTGCCCGGCGAGGACGAGCAGTTCGAGGCATACCGGCAGGTGGCGCAGGCAATGCGCGGCATGCCGGTGACCATACGCACGCTCGATCTGGGCGCGGACAAGACCATCAACGGCAGCGCACGCAGCGGGCCCAACCCGGCCATGGGTTTGCGCGCGATCCGGCTGTGCCTGGCGGAGCCGCAGATGTTCCTGGCGCAGCTGCGCGCCATCCTGCGCGCGTCGCATTACGGCAAGATCCGCCTGCTGATTCCGATGCTCGCGCACGCGCACGAAATAGATCAGGCGCTGGCCATGATCGCTCAGGCGAAGCAGTTTCTCCACGAGCAGGACGTGCCCTTCGACCCGGGCATCGAGGTCGGCGGCATGATCGAAGTGCCGGCCGCGGCATTGTCGCTCGGCGTATTCGTGCGCAAGCTCGATTTTCTGTCGATCGGCACCAACGACCTGATCCAGTACACGCTCGCCATAGACCGCACCGACGACAGCGTGTCGCACCTTTACAACCCGCTGCACCCGGCGGTGCTGCATTTGATCGCCAACACCATCAAGACCGGCAGCCGCATGAAGGTGCCGGTGGCGGTGTGCGGAGAGATGGCTGGCGACGTGGCGCTGACGCGCTTGTTGCTCGGCTTCGGGCTGCGCCAGTTTTCCATGCATCCGGCGAACCTGCTCACGATCAAACAGCAGGTGCTCAAGAGCGACCTCGGCGAATTGGCCAGGCTCTCGGCCAGGATATTGCGCGCGGACGATCCGGAAGTCGCAAAGCGGCTGCTGGAAAAGCTCAACGCGTAAGGCGGGGGCGGTCCGGGCGGGTAACGCGCCTGCGCAGCGCCGATTGACAGCGCCCCGGCTTCGCGGGTATTGTTCCTCCAGCGCCGATTTGATGGTCAGCTTGCGGGCGCCGCCGGTCGTGAGTGCGACCGAGCGATAAATAAATACGGCTAAAGCGCGGGAAACCCGTTTAGCGTACAAGCTGAACGGGTTTTTTGCGTTTTGGGACCGCGGGCGCGTGACCCTAGCGCCCGCTGTTTAGAGGCTCGTGCCTCGCGATGCGCCGGGTGCCGGTATCAGGCGGACTATGCGCTACCGCGCGCAGGCCGAAGGCGGTCCGAAGGTTTTTTCAAGCGAAGGAAGATGAGCAATTCAGTAGGCGCGGTACGGCCGCAGACCATGCACTTCGATACGCCGCTCGCATGCAGGAGCGGCGCGGTGCTGGACGAATACCACCTGATGTACGAGACCTATGGCACGCTGAACGCGGCGAAATCCAACGCGGTGCTGGTCTGCCACGCGCTCAACGCGTCGCACCACGTCGCGGGCTTTTACGCCGAGGATCCGAAGAACGTGGGCTGGTGGGACAATATGATCGGCCCGGGCAAGCCCCTGGACACGGAAAAGTTTTTTGTTATCGGGGTGAACAACCTCGGCGGCTGCTTCGGCTCCACCGGCCCGGCGTCTATCAACCGCAGGACCGGCAAGGCCTACGGCTCCAGTTTCCCGATGGTCACCGTAGAGGACTGGGTAGAGACGCAGGCGCGGCTCGCGGATCGCCTCGGCATCGAGCGCTTCGCCGCAGTGATGGGCGGCAGCCTCGGCGCGATGCAGGCGCTGCAGTGGGCGATCGCCTATCCGCAGCGGATCGCGAATTCCATAGTCGTCGCCGCGGCGCCCCAGCTTTCGGCGCAGAACATCGCCTTCAACGAGGTGGCGCGGCAGGCGATCACCACCGATCCGGATTTCCACGGCGGCGATTACTACGCCTACAACGTGCTGCCGCGCCGCGGCTTGCGCCTCGCGCGCATGATCGGCCACATCACTTACCTGTCGGACGACGCGATGATGGAAAAATTCGGCCGCAGCCTACGCTCGGGCTCGATCAACTTCCATTTCGACGTCGACTTCGAGGTCGAATCGTATTTGCGCCATCAGGGAGACAAGTTTTCCGAGTACTTCGATGCCAATACCTATCTGCTGATCACGCGGGCGCTCGACTATTTCGACCCGGCCGGCGCCTGCGACGGCAACCTCGCGCGCGCGCTGGCACCAGCGACGGCGCGCTTCCTCGTGGTTTCCTTCACTTCGGACTGGCGCTTCGCACCGGAGCGCTCGCGCGAGATCGTCAAAGCCCTGCTCGATAACCGCGCCGACGTCTGTTACGCCGAGATCAACGCGTCGCACGGGCACGACGCGTTCCTGCTCGACGATGCGCGCTACATGGCGCTGGTGCGGGCCTATTTCGAAAATGTAGCCGGCGAGTGCGGCGCGGAGAAGAGCGCATGAACGCTTCGCTTCCGGTCCCGGCAATCGTCGGCCGCGCCGACCTCGACGCCATCGCCGCCTGGGTGACGCCGGGTGCGAGCGTGCTCGACCTGGGCTGCGGCGAAGGCGTGCTGCTCAAATACCTGCAGGAAAGCCGCGAGGTGCGCGGCTACGGCATCGAAATCAGCGACGCCAATGTGCTCGCGTGCGTGAAAAACTCGGTCAACGTGATCCAGAGCGACCTGGAGGCGGGCCTAGCGGGCTTCGACGCGGGGTCCTTCGATTTCGTCATCCTGTCGCAGACGCTGCAGGCCATGCGCCATACCGAGGAAATCATCATGGAGATGTTGCGCGTCGGGCGCCAGGGCATCGTCTCCTTCCCCAATTTCGGCTACTGGCCGCAGCGCCTGCAGATCATGCGCGGCCACATGCCGCTGTCCGACGTACTGCCCTACCTGTGGTACAACACGCCCAACGTGCACCTGTGCACGCTGTCGGACTTCGAGGATTTCTGCGCCACCCACGGCGTGCGCATCCTCGAGCGCATCGTCATGCAGGGCGATCGCCGCATCAGCTTCGCGCCGAACCTGCGCGCGAGCGTGGCGGTATACCGCTTCGAGAAGGCCTGAGCTGTATTTGCGGCGTCCCGAATACCGTTGCATGGCCAGGAGCGGGGGTTTTGGACAAGATTGATAACTACCGCTCGATGTGTCGTCCCAGGTTGATCTATGCCGACGCGGCGGCCATTGCGCCCTGCGCGCGCCAACCGTGTTTTTGGTACGGA
>JAENXP010000578.1 GCA_016649475.1 Burkholderiales bacterium
CGTCGCCGAGAATCCGAAGACTGCACGCGCCTACCTGAAGCAAACGGGCATGATGAAACCGCTGCAGGAACTGCACATCGCCACCCTGAACGAGCATACGCCGGATGAAGCCATAGCCGGCCTGGCGGCGCCGCTGCTGGCCGGAAACGATGTCGGCGTCATGTCCGAGGCCGGCTGCCCCGGCGTTGCCGACCCCGGCGCAAAGCTGGTGCTGTACGCGCAGCGGCACGCAATCCGTGTCGTGCCCCTCGTGGGCCCCTCCTCCATCCTGCTTGCCCTCATGGCCTCGGGCCTCAACGGGCAGCGTTTCACCTTTCACGGCTATCTGCCGGTGGCGGACGGCGAGCGCGAAAAAGCGCTGCGCGAACTGGAACTGCAGTCACAGCGCCTGAACCAGACGCAGATCTTCATAGAGACGCCCTACCGCAACCAGAAACTGATGCAGAGCATCCTCGCCCGCTGCGGCGGAGCTACCCTGCTGTGCGTTGCCGCCGAAGTCAGCCTGAGCGGGGAGGATATCCGCACCATGACGGTGGCGGAGTGGAGAAAAAATCCGCCGCGGCTTGATCGCCGGCCCGCCTTGTTCTTGCTGCTGGCGGCTTGAGTTCGGCGTTTTCTTCGCCCGCGTTCAGCGCAGGCGTATGCTCTCGCGCAGCGTGAAATCAGCGAAGCTTTTTGCCGCAGTGGCGCCCACGCGCTTGGCGATGCGCTCGAGCGGATTGGTCTTCTCGGTAAAGTCGACGATCAGCTCGGCCTTGATCACGTCGCGCGCCACCGACTCGACGCTGCCATAACCATCGGCCAGACCGAGTTCCACCGCTTTCTGCCCGGTCCAGACCAGGCCGCTGAATATCTCCGGATCGTCCTTCAGCCGCTTGCCGCGGCCCTGCTTGACCACGGCGATGAACTGCCCGTGAATGTCGTTCAGCAACCCGAGCGCATACTCTTTCTGCCTCGCTTCCACCGGGGAAAACGGATCCATGAAACCCTTGTTCTCTCCTGCCGTGAGCAGGCGCCGCTCCACGCCCAGCTTTTCCATGCCGCCGACAAAGCCGAAACCATCCATGAGCACGCCGATGGAGCCGACCAGGCTCGCCTTGTTGACGTAGATCTTGTCGGCCGAAGCGGCGACGAAATAGCCGCCCGACGCGCAGATGTCCTCGACCACCACGTACAGCGGCGTGTTGGGATAGTTGCGGCGCAGCCGCCGCACCTCGTCGTTGATGATGCCCGATTGCACCGGGCTGCCGCCGGGCGAGTTGATGCGCAGGATCACCCCTTGGGTGTTCTTGTCCTTGAACGCGCTTTGCAGCGCACCAGCGATCTTGTCCGCACTCGCGTCGCCCTTGGCGTCGATCACCCCTTCGAGTTCAACCAGGGCGGTGTGCTTGCCTTCGGTCATCAGATCGCCTTCGCCGCTCCACTGGAACACCATCAACAGCAGGAAGGTGAGGTAGGCGAAGGTCAACAACTTGAAAAAAATGCCCCACCTGCGCGCCCTGGTCTGTTCCTTCAGCGCCGCAAACGCCAGCTTCTCCAGCGTCTCGCGCTCCCAGTTCTTCTCCTCTTGCGCCATCTGCTCAACCCTTCCGTATATAAACCTTGCCGCCGGCTTCAAGCACATTCAGGCGGCTAAGCGCCGCGCCCCGGCAGGGTCCGCCGCGGCATGCGCCGCTTTCCGGCGCATACAGCGCACCATGCGTGGAGCATATCAAATACTCGCCCTCCGCATCGAAGAACTTCCCCGGCTTCCAGTCGAGTTCCATCGCAATGTGGGCGCAGCGGTTAAGGTAAGCGTAGACCCGGCCGCCGTGGCGGATGGCAAAAGCGGGGACGATCTTGTCGTCGCGCTCGAAGTCGAAACGAATGCCGTCGCCGCCGTCGGCGAGATCGCCGCTGGCGCAGACAAGAACCGTGTCCGCTCCGGGCAAGTTCAGACCGGACTCGGTCACGCTTGCGCCGACTTCGCTCAGACGTTCACTGTGCCCGCCCAGGCGTTCGCTGGGCTCGCTCAGGCGTTCGCTGAGCTCGCTCAGGCGTTTCTTGCCAGCCATAGCGCCAGATCCTGCGGCGTATCGATGCAGGCGAGCGGATTGAGCCCGGTCAGGCTGTCCCTGGGATGCGCACCGTAGCTCACCGCCAATGCCCGCACGCCTGCGCTCACCGCCATCTGCAGGTCGTGGGCCGTGTCGCCTATCATCAACGTCGCCTCCGGCTCGATCAGCAACTCCTGCATCAATTCCTGCAGCATGGCCGGATGCGGCTTTGAGTGGGTTTCGTCGGCGCATCTAGACGAATCGAAAAAGGGCTTGACTTGGGTCGCTTCGAGCACGCGATCCAAGCCGACGCGGCTCTTGCCCGTGGCTACCGCCAGCAGGTAGCCTCTTTCCTTCAGGCCGGCCAGCATCTCACGCACTCCCGGAAACAGCTCGAGGTCCGGGTCGCGCGCAAGATAGTGATGGCGATAGCGTTCCGCCAGCTTGCCGTAATCGGCCGGCGGCAACTCGGGTACGGCGTATGACAGGGCATCCTTCAGCCCCAGCCCGATCAC
>JAENXP010000072.1 GCA_016649475.1 Burkholderiales bacterium
GGCGCCGGTGATCACGCCCGCGCTCTCGCCGCACAGATAGGCGGCGAAGTCGGCGACCTCGGCCGGTTCGATCAGGCGCTTGACCGCAGCCGGCTCGAGCATGATTTTCTCTATGACTTCCTCGGGCGGAATGCCGCGGGTGCGCGCCTGGTCGGCGATCTGCGCATCCACCAGCGGCGTGCGCACGTAGGCCGGGCAGATGGCGTTGGCGGTGATGCCGAAGGCGCCGCCTTCGAGCGCCGCGGTCTTGGTCAGGCCCACCAGCCCGTGTTTTGCGCTGATGTAGGAACTCTTGTTGGGCGAGGCGATCAGGCCGTGGATGGAGGAGACATTGATTATGCGGCCCCAGCCTTGCGCGCGCATCGCCGGCCAGACGTATTTGGTCAGCAGAAACGGAGCGGTGAGCATCACCGCCTGCATCTTGTCCCACACGTCCTCGGGAAAAGCCTCGATGGTTTCGACGTGCTGGAAGCCGGCGTTATTGACCAGGATGTGCACCGTGCCATAGGCGGCGAGCGCCTGGTCGACGAGCGCGCGGCAATCGGCGCGCTTGCCCATGTCGGCTAGCACGAAGGTTCCGCCTAGCCGCGCGGCGGCGCTTTTGCCCGCGTCCGCGTTGATGTCGGATACGACCACCTTGGCACCGTCGGCCGCGAAGCGCTCGGCTATCGCCAGGCCTAGGCCGCTGGCCGCGCCTGTGACCACAGCGATCTTGCCCTTGAACGGTAACGGGGTCATGGCTGTCAGCTCAGCGGCAGGAGTACGCTTTTCACGAAAGCTTCGCGCTCGGACAGGCGTTTGAACCAGGCTTCCACGTTCGGCCGCGACGGTCGCTCCATTTCTATGCCGAACCAGCGCCAGCTGATGGTGCCCAGCGGAATGTCGCCGATGGTGAGCTGCTTGCCGGCGATGTAGTCGCGGCCCTCGAGCGCAGCGTCGAAAATTTTCAGAATCTCCGCGGCCTTCTGGCGCGAAGCCTCGATAAGTTCCGGATTGCGCTTTTCCGGCGGGGTTCGCACCAGACCCCAGAACACCTCGCGCATCGGCGGCCAGTACACGGTCGCGCACCAGTCCATCCACTTGTCCGATTGCGCCCGCGCCGCCGGATCTTCGGCCCACAGCGTGCCCCTGCCGTATTTCGCGCCGAGATAGCGCACTACCGCGTTCGATTCCCACACCACCGTGCCTTCATCCTCGATCACCGGCACCAGACCGTTCGGGTTCATTTTGCGGAACTCCGGCGTGTTGACCACGCCGTACTGCATACCGGCGTCGACGCGTTCGTAGGGTACCTTCAGTTCCTCCAGGCACCAGATCGCCTTTTGCACATTGACCGAATTATTGCGTCCCCAAAGCTTCAACATGTAAGTCTCCCTTGTTCAGTATCCAACCGCCTGTCCGTCGCGGCGCGGGTCGGAGGCGCCCAGATAGCCGTCTTCGAGCTTGTAGATCAGCTGCGCGCTGCCGAAATCCAGGTAGCCCTGCGTCAGTTCCTCGAGCTGGTGGCCGCGGCGCTCCAGTTCGGCCAGCGTCTCGCCGGAAAATCCCGGCTCGACGTTCACGCGCATCCCTTCGATCACGCGATAGCGCGGGCCGTCGGCGCAGGCCTGCGGGTTCTGCCCGTAGTCGGCGAGCCGCACCATGACCTGGGCGTGGCCCTGCGGCTGCATGCTGCCGCCCATCACGCCGAAGCTCATCACCGGCTGTCCGTCCTTGGTGACGAAGCCGGGGATGATGGTCTGGAACGGGCGCTTGGCCGGGCCCACCTGGTTCGCATGCCCCGGCTGCAGACTGAAGGAGTGGGCGCGATTCTGCAGGCTCACGCCGGTGCCCGGCACCACCACGCCCGAGCCGAAGCCCATGTAATTGGATTGGATAAAGGACACCATCATGCCGCTCGCGTCGGCGGCGGTGAGATAGACCGTGCCGCCCTTGCCCGGCGTGCCGTGGCTGAAATTGCGCGCGCGTTTGCGGTCGATCAGCTTTGCGCGCCCGGCAAGATACGCCGGGTCGAGCAGTTCGGCGTTGCGCACCGTCATGGTCCTCGGGTCCGACACATGGCGGTAGACGTCGGCGAAAGCGACTTTCATCGCCTCGATCTGCAGGTGCACGCTGTCGGCCGAATCAACAGGGTGGCTCGCCACATCGAAATGCTGCAGGATGCCCAGTGCCATCAGCGCGGCGATGCCCTGGCCGTTGGGCGGCAGCTCGTGCAGGGTGTAACCGCGGTAATCCTGCGCCAGCGGCTCTACCCAGTCGGACAGATGCGCGGCGAAGTCGGCTGCGATCATGAGTGCGCCATGCTGTTTCGCGTGCGCGGCGATTTTGCGTACGATTTCGCCGCGGTAAAAAGCCTCGCCGTGGGATTCGGCGATCAGTTCGAGCGTCTTCGCCTGGTCGGGGAAGCTGAATTTTTCGCCTGGCAGCGGCGCGCGGCCGCGGGGCATGAAAGCGTCCGCGAAGCCGGGCTGCATCTGCAGTTCCGGCAGCTGATTCGCCCATTGCCTGGCGATGGTGGGCGACACCAGGTAGCCGTCGCGGGCATAGCCGATGGCCGGTTCGAACAAGTCCGCGAAAGGCAGTTTGCCGAAACGTCCCGACAGCGTCGACCAGGCATCAACGCAGCCCGGCACGGTCACCGCGTTCCATCCGCGCACGGGCATGGTCTTGTGGTCTTTGAAAAATTCCGGCGTCCAGGCGGCGGGTGAACGGCCCGAGGCGTTGAAGCCGTGCAGCTTTTCACCGTCCCAGATGATGGCGAAAGCGTCGCTGCCGATACCGTTGGAAACCGGCTCCAGCACCGTCAGCGCAATGGCGGTCGCCAGCGCCGCATCCACGGCATTGCCGCCCCGTTGCAGCATGCGCAGGCCCGCCTGCGCGGCGAGCGGCTGCGTCGTCGCCACGATATTGCGGGCGAGGACGGGTTTGCGGTAGGAGGTATAGGGAAACTGCCAATCGAAGGCCGACATGCAAATAATCCTGTCAGGAAGGTGCCGAAACAGCGCGGATTGCGTTGCTACGCCGAGTCACTGGCGCGCGGACGAGGCGACATTCTAGCAGCTTGGTTCGAGGCCAGGGCGCGGCGCAGGCGCGTTTCGCGGCCGCAGCGCCCCAGCGCAGGATCCGCTGCCCGAACTCGCATAAACCGAGCCCAGGGCCATAGGCGTGGCCCAGTTCCGCTACGACAGGGAAATCTACTACGGCGTCGACATTTCAGGCTTGACGCCCATGATTGCAAACGGTGAGCTTCAGTCCGTTTCGATCATGGAAACCGAATTGCCATTCTTCTTGATCCGTCCGTCGTGTGCCGATATTCGACCGGCGCGCGAGCGAGAGTCGCGTTCGGGCAGAAGAACAAGCGAGATCGGACGCAGCCTAAGTTTCCAGGATTCTAAGCAAGGATTCGTCGATCAGGTGAATGGTGGGGTACACCATTTTGTCCTCGATCTTTTCATGGTGTTTGAGGCCCTGCGCCAACCTGGCGATCGCGATGTTTTTCTCTTCGTTCGCGCGCTGCAATAGCGCCTCGGTCGCTGCATTCAAGCCCCGATGGTGGCCACGCGAGGCATCGTGGAGTTCGCGTAGCTCCGCAAGCATGGGGTTCCTGACCCCGGTATCCAGTCGCGCACGACCGGCCATCACATCGTGCAGCATTCCGAAAACACGGAAAGCGCTGTCCTCTTCCTGACTGAAGTGCGGCATGCACATTTCCATCAGTTCCCTGGCCGCCACTCCCAGCGGACCGGGCTCCCTGGCTGCTCGTGCGAATCCGGTGCGCAATTCATCATGCGCATGCATTAATTTCTCAGGAATGGCGAGTTTTTCGTCGGATACGTAAGGCAACGGCGTCCTGTCCATCAGCAAACCCTCCTATCAAAGGCAAATCCCGGCGGCGAACTCCCGATTCAGTCAGCCCGGCAGACCATTTGGCCGAGCCTGGTGCCGGATTTATCTGCCACGGCGGACGATTGCCCGTCGTACAGTTCGAGTGCGTACTTCGCAAGCCATTTGTCGCCTGTCACGATATGGCCGAGCAGACAACCGCGCATTCGTCGCGCTAACTCGCCCCGGACGCTTTCATGCGTTGTTTGGCATTCAAGGCGCTCGAGGCGCTCGATCTCGCGCAATGTGTTTCGATGATCGGCGGCATGCGACTCTGCGTCCGGATAGGGAAGCAATCGCATCAAGCACTCTTCGACGCGAAAGTGGAATTCCAGGAATGTCCTGGCACGGGATATGAGGCCTGGCGCATCGTTCCGGGCCGAGCGGTTCTCCCCGGTCTGTTCGAACAAGGTGACGAATTCGACGATGGCGCGATGTTGTTCGTCGATGTTGCGTATGCCTGTTTCATACTCGGCTTTCCATTGCATGCTCGGAGTTCCAATCCATATTGAGAAGTCGGCCCCGCCTGAGCAGGCCCGGTCGTTACGGCGGAAATCCCGTTAGAGTCGCGCTCAAAATCGAAAGCTCCGGCCATGCTGCTTTCGCGCGAACAGATTGTCGAAGTCATCTGCACGGTGCGGCCGGCGCTCGCCTGGATCGAACTACGGATTCCAGTTATTAGCGCGCTTCGTCGCGTCCGGCGCGGGCGCGTTCCGCGCCGCCTTAGGGCGTCTCCCCCGCGCCTTGCGCCGGCAGAATTGCGTTGCCAGCGAAACCAGGGAGAAATCAAACTGGTGCGCAGTCGACTCCACTTGTGCGACCCGCTGCCGAACTCGGCCGTTTCGCCAGCGTCCCGGGGGGTGGCGGATTTGGCGGCCGGCTGCGTTGGGTGCGGCATGTCAAATTTCCTTGTGCGTCGCCTGGCGGTATCGAAGGCGCCCTACCAGCGCGACTCAGCAATCCCCGTGCCATAGAGGGTTTTGTTCATTTCTTCAGGTGGTTGCGGGATCGCCTGCGCCATGGATCGGGTTCCGGCGAGGCATATTGTCGCTTTACCCCGACAGCTCGTCCTGCGCTCGAGGACATGAGAAGCATTAACAGAGACTTGCATTGTCGCCGATCGACGACGGCGGTCGCCATCGGTGGAGTCTCGAGTTTTTCTAAGATGAGCGATGTCAGCCACAGCCCATCGAGAACCTCGAGAACGCTATTTGTCCTTAATCCGGAGGCGGCGTTCTCCAGGCGCAGAAGAGGGCGGTCGCCGATTTCGCGCAAAGCGCGGCAGCATCGTCAATTTCCAGGCCCGCCGTATGCCGCTGCACGCGTACGGCATGGTGATTTCGTTTGCCTATACCTTCGCCGCTTGCGCCAGGGCCTGATCCAGATCCCAGAGGATGTCATCGATTTCTTCCAGTCCGACCGAGATGCGCACCATGTCGGGGGTGACGCCGGCCTTGGCCTGCTCGTCCTCCGACAACTGGCGGTGGGTGGTCGAGGCGGGATGGATCACCAGCGTACGCGCGTCGCCGACGTTGGCGAGGTGGCTCATGAATTGCGCCGCATCGATAAAGGCTTCGCCCGCCCTGGCGCCGCCCTTGACGCCGAAGGTCATGATGCCGGCGCAGCCCCGGGGCAGGTATTTTTTCGCCAGCGCATGGTAGCGGTTGGAAACGAGGCCGGGATAATTCACCCAGCTCACCTGCGCATGGTCCTGCAGAAACTGCGCCACCCTGAGCGCGTTGTCGCAATGCGCCTTCATGCGCAGGTGCAGGGTCTCCAGGCCCTGCAGCAGCATCCAGGCGTTGAACGGCGACAGCGCCGGGCCGAAGGTCCTGAGCGTCTCCATGCGCGCCTTCATGGTGTAGCCGAAGTCGCCGAAGGTCTCGTAAAAGCGCACGCCGTGATAGCCGCGCGAGGGCTCGGTCATGCCGGGGAAGTTGCCGTTGTCCCAGGGGAATTTTCCCGACTCGACGATCACGCCGCCCATGGTGGTGCCGTGCCCGCCGATGTATTTGGTGGCCGAATGCACCACGATGTCGGCGCCGAATTCGAACGGCCGGCACAGGTAGGGCGACGCGAACGTGTTGTCGACGATCAGCGGAACGCCGGCTTCGTGCGCAATTTTGGCCACCGCCTCGATGTCGAACACGTTGATCAGCGGGTTGCCCAGGGTCTCGGCATAGACGGCCTTGGTTTTTTTGGTGATCGCGCGGCGGAAATTCTCCGGATCGTCGGGGTCGACGAAAGTGGTGTTGATGCCGAGCTTGCGGAAATTCACTTCGAACAGCGAGTAGGTGCCGCCATACAGGGTGGAAGCCGAAACGATTTCGTCACCCTGCTCGCACAATGTGAGCAGGGCCGTCGTTTCCGCCGCCTGGCCGGTGGCGAGCGCCAGCGACGCGCGACCGCCCTCGAGCGCAGCCATGCGCTCTTCGAACACCGCCGTGGTCGGGTTGGACAGCCGTGTGTAGACGTTGCCGAAGGTCTGCAGATTGAACAGGCTCGCCGCGTGCTCGGCCGAGTCGAACACATAGGACGTGGTCTGGTAGATCGGCACCGCGCGCGCGCCGGTGGCGGGGTCGGGGATCTGTCCCGCGTGCAGGCACAGGGTGCCGAAGCCGAATTCTCTGTCTGCCATGATTTCCCCGAACCCTAATATGACAGCCAGCGCGGCCGCTTTGCAGAAATCACTTTGGTATTCACGCCCGCCCAGTTGAGGCCGCCGAACAGGCGTGCGTGCTCGATTTTCACGCAGCGGTTCATTACCGCTTCCAGTCCCGCGACTTCGGCTTTTCGCGCCGCGGCTTCATTTACGACGCCGAGCTGCTGCCACAGTACCTTGGCGCCGATGGCGATGGCGTCCTCGGCGATGGGCAGGATCTCTTCGGTCTTGCGAAAGCAGTCGACGATGTCCACTTTGACCGGGATATCGCGCAGGCTCGCATAGCATTTCTGTCCCAGCACTTCCTTGTACGCAGGGTTGACCGGGACGACGGTATAGCCGTGCTCCATCATGTATTTTGCGGCGAAATAGCTGGGCCGGTACCAGTTGGCCGACAGCCCGACTACGGCAATGACGCGGTTCTCGTGCAGGATGCGGCGCAGGGTGGGGATGTCGTTGTGCATGAGCGGCGTCGGAGGGGGCGGGACGTGGCCAAATTGTAGCGTAAAATCGAGGCATTCTTTTACTCTTCGGTGCCATCCACGCCATGAAAACAGAACTGAAATCCCGCACCGGCGGACAGCTGCTGGTGGACGCACTCAAGGTGCACGGTGTCGATACCGCGTTCTGCGTGCCGGGCGAGAGCTATCTCGCCGTGCTCGATGCGCTCTACGACGCGCGCGAGACGATCAAGCTCATCGTCTGCCGCCAGGAAGGCGGCGCCGCCAACATGGCCGAAGCCTACGGCAAGCTCACCGGCAAGCCCGGCATCTGCATGGTGACGCGCGGTCCCGGCGCGACCAATGCGGCCATAGGTGTACACACTGCGTTTCAGGACTCCACGCCGATGATCCTGCTGATCGGGCAGGTGGGCGGCGACTTTGTCGAGCGTGAAGCATTTCAGGAGGTGGATTTTCGCCGCATGTACGGGCAAATGGCCAAATGGGTCGCCAGCATCGACCGCGTCGAGCGCGTGCCCGAGTACCTGAGCCACGCGTTTCACTGCGCCATGTCCGGGCGCAAGGGCCCGGTGGTGCTGGCCCTGCCCGAAGACATGCTCACTCAGACCGCCATCGCCGCGGACACCGGTCCCTATCAGGAGGTGGTGGCCCACCCCGGCGTCGGCGATATCGCCAGGCTGCGCGCCATGCTGTCGGCGGCGCAGCGTCCACTGGTGATACTCGGTGGCAGCGGCTGGAACGCCGGGGCTTGTGCCGACGTGCGCCGGTTCATCGAGGCGAACGGCCTGCCCGCGGGTTGCGCGTTCCGCTTCCAGGATTTGTTCGACAACACCCACGCGAATTACGCCGGCGACATCGGCATCGGCATCAATCCGAAACTGGCGCAGCGGGTCAAGGACGCCGACCTGTTGCTGGTCATCGGCGCGCGCCTGGGCGAGATGACTACCAGCGCCTACACCCTGTTGACGGTGCCGCGGCCGGCGCAAAAACTCATCCACGTGCATGCCGGCGCGGAAGAGCTGGGCAGGGTGTACCAGGGCGAGTTGCTGATCAACTCGGGCATGCCGCAGATCGCCGCCGCGCTCGCCGCGATGGCGCCGGTGGAGGCGGGCGCCTGGCGCGCGTGGACGCAGGCAGCGCGTGCGGACTATCTCGAGTGGACCGGCGCGCGCACCATGCCGGGCAAGCTGCAGGTGTGGGATACCGTCGATTTACTCAGGCAGCGGCTGCCCGCCGACGCCATCCTCACCAACGGCGCGGGCAA
>JAENXP010000064.1 GCA_016649475.1 Burkholderiales bacterium
CGCTGCAATTTCGACCGCCTCGGAAATCGCGATTCCCAGGCTGCCCGGATGGTCGGCGCGCTGGGCGAGGATGGCACGGCCCGCCTGGGTCTCGTCCGAGGGCGAAGGCGTGCAGCTCGCGCCGTAGGTTTCCATCAGCGCGCGGCGGTAAGGCTTCTGGTCGTAGGACACGCGCACCATGAACACCTTCACCTCCAGCCCGAACAGGGCGCCGGCGAAGGCGAGCGAGGAGCCCCACTGGCCTGCGCCGGTCTCGGTGACCAGGCGTTTCACCCCTGCCTGCTTGTTGTAGAAGGCCTGCGGCACTGCGGTATTGGGTTTGTGGCTGCCGGCCGGGCTCACGCCTTCGTATTTGTAATAGATCTTGGCCGGCGTCTGCAGCACTTTCTCCAGCCGCCGAGCGCGGTAAAGCGGCGACGGCCGCCACTGACGATACACTTCGCGCACCGGTTCCGGGATCGGGACTTCGCGCTCGGCGGAAACCTCCTGCATGATCAGATCCATCGGAAACAGCGGCGCCAGATCATCCGGTCCCACCGGCTGTAGCGTGCCCGGATGCAGCACTGGCGGCGCCGCGACGGGCAGGTCGGCGGCGAGGTTGTACCAGTACTTCGGAATGCGCGACTCGTCGAGCAGGTATTTCACGGTATCAGTCATGCTTACTCCTCCGATGGAAACGAAATGTGGGCGGCGCTACGGCGCCAGACGCTCGATGCTCCAACCGGCGTCGTGTTTGACATAGCGCAGCCGGTCATGCAAGCGGTCTGGTCGGCCCTGCCAGAACTCGATTGCATCGGGCCGTACGCGGTAACCTCCCCAGTGCGGAGGCCGCGGCGGCGCCGTGCCGTAGCGTAGCATGATTGCGGCGACCTTCGAAGCCAGCGTCAGCCGGCTCGGCAGCGGCATGCTTTGCGGCGATGCCCAGGCACCCAGGCGGCTGCCCAAAGGGCGGCTGTCGAAATATTCGTCCGATTCTTCGGCAGATACCTTTTCGACCGCGCCCTCGATGCGCACCTGGCGCTCCATCGGCGTCCACAGAAATACCAGGCTGGCATAGGGATTGACGGCGAGTTCGCGCGCTTTGCGGCTCTCGTAATTGGTATAGAAGACGAAGCCGTCCGCGTCCGCGCCCTTGAGCAGGACGACGCGCGCAGACGGCCTGCCGTCCGCGTCCGCGGTGGCGAGCGTCATGGCATTGGGCAAAGGCAGTTCCGCCCGCAGGGCATCGTCGAACCAGCGCGCGAACTGCTTGAACGGATCCGCCGCGGCATCGTCTTCGACGAGTTCGGCGTTGGCGTACTCCTGGCGCAGATCAGCGATGCTCATAGTTTGGCGTGGGACCGAACGAACATTTCGAACCGTATTTTACCCCGCCCGTACGCTGTGCGCCGCGGCCGTGTCCGCTGCATTGTAGAATGCGCCCGTCGCCGCCCCCAAAGTCCACCATGCCCCAGGTCATCGATTACGAGCACGGCATCAGCGCCATCGATTCCGGCTACCACCGGCCTATGCTCGACGCCATCCATCTGCTGGTCGAGGGTGATCGCGCGGCCATTGTCGACACCGGCACCAATCACTCGGTACCGCTGGTGCTCGAGGCCATGCGGCAGAAGGGCCTGCGTCCGGAGCAGGTGGACTATGTGATCCTTACCCATATCCACCTCGATCACGCCGGCGGAGCTGGGCTGTTCATGCGCGAGTTTCCCAATGCAACGCTTACCGTGCATCCGCGCGGCGCGCGCCACATGGCCGACCCGACCAGGCTGCTCGCCGGTACCGTCGCGGTCTACGGGGAAGAGCCGACGCGGCGCATGTACGGCGACGTCCTCCCGGTGCCGGCGGCGCGCATCCTGGAGACACCCGACGCAAGCTCGATTCGGCTCAACGGGCGCGAGCTGCAGTTTCTGGACACCCCGGGGCATGCGCGCCACCACGTCGCCATACTGGACAGCAGATCCGGCCATGTCTTCGCCGGCGACGTGTTCGGCCTGTCCTATCGCGAAATGGACCAGGACGGCAGGCAGTTCATCATCCCCACCACCAGTCCGGCGCAGTTCGATCCCGAGCCCTACCATCGCTCCATCGATCTGGTTCTGGGAACAAAGCCGGAGGCTGTGTACGTCACCCACTACAGCCGGATACACGATGTGCAGGCCAAGGGCGAGGTGCTGCACCGCCTGGTGGACGCGCACGCCGAGCTTGGCCTGCGCGAGAAAAATGCCGGTGCGGCCCGGCCCGAGCGCCTGCGCCAAGGCGTGAAGCGCATCTTCCTCGAAGAAGCGCGGCGCTGGGGTTCGCGCCTGCCGGACGCACGCGTGCTCGACATCTACTCCAACGACGTCGAACTCAATGCGCAGGGTTTGGGCTTCTGGCTGGACAGTCTCGATTAACAACGACCACCTGAGGTAGCGGCGACACCCGCGGCAATCAAGCCGATCCAACTTGGTTGTTTATCGCGCGCCGACGCAAGCTGCCCGCGCGCCAGCCTGCGGCGCCGGCGACCGTCCCGCACGCGGCGGCGATGACGAACGCTATCGCATAGCTGCCCGTCATATCGAACAGGCGCCCCGCCATCCACGGGCCTAGCGCGCTTCCCAGCGCGCTCGCGAACAGGCCTACACCGAGGATCAGGCCGAAGCGCCGGCCGCGGAAGCGGTCGCTGACCATCGCCGGGATGAGGGCGGCCGTTGCCGAGTAGCCGACACCGAGCAATACCGCGTAAGCATAGGCGCCCCAGTGGCTGGGCACCGCACCGACGAGCGCAAGCGCGCCCACGGCCAGGACCATGATCGCGATGCCGATGACGTAGATCAGCTCGCGCTCGTAGCGATCGGAGAGCCAGCCGCCGCCGGACTTGCCGAACACGCTGGCCACGCCCACCACGCCGACGACGGAGGCCGCCGCCATCGCCGCCAGGCCGTGGTCGACGAGGAATGCCACCTGGTGCACGTGCAGGGTTTGCGAGCACACGTTGCCAAAGAAGAACGCCCCCAGCACCAGCCAGAACTGCTGCGTGCGCAGCGCTTCGCCCAGGGTCAATTCCTGTGCGCCTGTCCCTTGCGCGCTCGCCGTGCGCGCCTGCGGCGCAAGGACCGGCCGCGGCGCGTCGTCGCGCAGCAGGAACCACGCGGCGGGCACGATCCATCCGGCGCAGATCGCGCCGAGGATTTGCCACGCGGCGCGCCAGCCCAGCGACTCGATCAGCAGCTGGCACAGCGGCACCACGAACAGCATGCCCAGGCCGATGCCCGAGCTGACGATGCCGAGCGAGAAGCCGAGCCGGTCCATGAACTGGCGCTGCACCAGAACCACCGCGGGCACCCAGCCGCAGCAGGCCACCGCGAGCGCGGTGAGGACGCCGAAGCCGAGGTACAGATGGCCCGGCGTATCGATGTAGCCGTTCGCGTAGAGCGCGAGCCCGAGCGCGGCGCCGCCGAACATCACCAGGCGGCGCGGGCCGATGCGGTCGCACAGTATGCCGATGAACGGGTTTGCGGCACCGTGTACCAGCGTAAACACCGAGAACGCTCCGGCCAGCACCGAGCGGCTCCAGCCGAATTCCTTGAGCAGCGCGACCAGGAACACGCTGTAGGAGTACCACACGCCATAGGTCAGACCGAGCGTCAGCGCGATCGCCGCGAGCGTGACGTGGCGCCGGTTCATGCGCGGCGCGCGCTGCGCATCCGGTGAACCGCCGGCAATCTGAACAGCTTGCACGCTGCGGTATGCGTTTCCCGGGCGCCTGCGACCAGAGGCCGGCCTTCAGGGTTTGCGTGCGGCGGCAACAGTGAGTGCCTCGGGGTTCACGACGTTGATCGGCGCGCCGGCCGCGTAGGCGAGGATTTGATCGAAGATGTCGGCAAACTGGATTTCGTACTCCTCGCGTGAAACGTAGCCGATGTGCGGAGTGCAAACGACGTTGTCCATCCGCAGCAGCGGGTGATTGGTGTCCAGCACGGGTTCTTCTTCATAGACATCGACCGCCGCCATGCCCGGCCGGCCCCGTTGCAGCGCAGTCACCAGCGCGCCTGGCTCGATCAGCGGCGCGCGACTGGTGTTCACCAGCAACGCGGTGGGCTTCATCCGCCCCAGGTCGTCGGCCTTGACGATACCCCGCGTCGATTCGACCAGGCGGATGTGCAGGGAGATGACGTCGCATTCCGCAAAAAACGCTTCCTTGCTGTGCGCGAGCGCGTGGCCGTGCGTCTGCGCGCGCGCGCGCGACGCCTCCCGCGCCAAGACCAGCACGTTCATTCCGAACACCCTGGCACATTCCGCGACCGCGGCGCCTATCCTCCCGTATCCGTATACGCCCATGGTTTTGCCGCGCAGGCTGTCGCCGACGCCGACCTGCCATTTCCCCGCCTTCAGCGCCGCCATCTGCTGCGGTATCTGGCGCATTGCGGCGATGATCAGTCCCCAAGTCAGTTCCACCGTGGCATACGAAGGTGTGCTGACATGCATGTTCGACGACACCAGCACTCCGCGCCGGGTGCAGGCTTCGATGTCGATATGCGGAAACACGCTGCGCTGGCTGATGAGCCGGAGCCGGTCGAGGCGATCGATCAGCGACGCGCGGATTTGCGTTCTCTCGCGTATCAGCACCAGCGCTTCTGTGTGCTGCAGGCGCTGTGCCAGCGTGTCGACATCCTGCACGTGATCATTCCAGATTTCGACCTCGTGCCCGGCGATCTTGCCAAAGCACGGCAGGGTTCGTAGCGTGTCGTGGTAGTCGTCAAGAATGGAGATTTTCATGCGTGGATACCTCCTCATTGCGGTATGCGGGCCGCATCGCCACTGCGAAAACGCGGCGCCCGGTATTCGATGATCGGCCGAGGAATCAGTTGACGCCGAACTCCACGAACTCTAGGAACGCTACGAACTCTACCGCAGATTGTAGACCGGCGGGTTCAGCACAGCGGCCAGGCTCCGCTCGAGGCCGGACAGAGACAACGAACCCGGCGAGTGCGGGGATTCGCTGCCTGTCGATGCATTGCGCTGCGCAGGATCAACGATCAAATGCAAAAACCTCGAACAATAAAATGGGAACATCTAGGCCTGGTCGCGCCGACGGTTGACGAAATAAGCGCCGGCGCCGAGCGCCGCCGCCATGGCCCAGAACGCGGGGCCCATGCCCAGCGCGGTGCCGAGCGCGCCGAACGCGAGCGGCAGCGCGGTGTGGCTCGCGTTCATCACCGTGGTGCGCAGTCCCACCGTCTCGCCCTGGCGCCCGGGAGGCGACGTGTTGTAGAGCAAGGCCATCACCATGGGCTGGGAGGAACCCAGGCCGAGGCCGAGGGCGCAGGACAGCGCCACCAACAGCGACACGCTGGTAAACAGCGGAAACAGGCAATAGACCGCAGCCGAAATCGACAACGCTGTGGTGATGACCTGCCAAGGCCGGACGCGCCGGATCAACAACGGCAGCAGCAGGCGCACGGCGAAAGTGGCAACGGCAAAACTGCTCATGACGACGCCTATGGTCGAAGCCGACAGGCCGATGCGCGAGCCGTAGATCGGGACGACAAAAATGTAAATGTCCCAGGCCATGTTGAGCAGTCCGCTGGCGATGATTACGCGGCGCAGGGCGGGGCTGCGCAACAGATCCATCACACGGCTCTCGCCTGCGTCCGCGCGGCGCGCGACTGCCTGCGGCAGTGCCGGGCGGTTGCGCCCGAGCACGAGCAAAGGCGTAAGCGGAAACAGGAACAACAGCAGGAAGGTGTGCACGTGCCCGATCGCATCGATGGCGAATCCGGTCACCAGCGGCCCGAGCGAACCGGAAACGGAGAAGCCGAGCGCGAGCCAGCTGAAATTGGCGGCGCGCTCTTCGGCGCTGCCGATCGCACCCACCAGCTGGCTGATCGCGACGTGGAACAGCATGAACCCGGCGCCGATCAGCGTGCCCGCGACATACAGCATTTCGAGGCGCGGCCAGATAAAAGGCAGCAGCGCACCCAGCGCCACCGACGCGCTGGCGCCGAACAGGGGCCAGCGCGCTCCGCTGCGATCGATGAGGCGGCCGGCGCCGACTGCGAACAGCATCGGCAACAGCGCATACGAGGACATCAACGCGCCCACGGTGAAGGCCGAGGCGTGCAGCTGGATCGCGTACAAGGACACCAGCATGCGGCTGCCGGTGAATGCCGTGTGCGTGAGTATGGTGAGGGCCACCAGATGCCACAGGCGCATGTCAGGCAGTCGCTATTGCCGCCGGCCGGCGTCTGGTCCAGACCACCATCGCCACCCCGAGGCAGGTGATGGCGATGCCGGCCAGGCTCAGGGGCGAGGGAACCACGCCGAACATCAGCAATTCGAGCACCACCGCGATGACCGGCGTCAGATACAACAGGCTGGTGACGCGTGTCGCCTCTCCGCGGCGCATCAGGGTATGCAGCGCGTTTACTGCCAGTATCGAGGCGAGAACCACCAGGAAGGCGATCGCGGCGAACAGCTGCCAGGCCCAGCGCACCTGCATTCCTTCCACCGCCCAGGCGAGCGGGGCGACCGCGGCGAGCGAAATTGCAAACTGCAGCAGCGCCGCTCCGTACAGGTCCACCCGGGGACAGAATATGCGCTGATAGAGCGTGCCGGCAGTGATCGCGGCCAGCGAAAAGCCCACCGCGGCCAGGCTCGCCCAGCCGACCGCGCGGATGTCGATCTTGTGCCAGACGACCAAGGCCACGCCGGTGAGGCCGAGGACCACGCCCAGCCATTGGCGTGCGGCGAGGCGCGTGTGCACCCAGCGCGACACGGCGAGCGCGGTCAGCAGCGGCTGCAGCGCGAGAATCAGCGCGGTGACACCGGCGCTCATGCCGAGATATTGCGCGTAATGGCTGCCGCCGAGGGTGGCCGCATGCATTAACAGGCCCGCGGCCAGAATATGTCCGAACTCGGCGCGCGTAGCCGGCCAGACGGGACGCAGCACCAGCACCAGCGGGATCAGGCAGGCGAGCCCGAAGACATAGCGCAGGGTGAGGAAGGTGAACGGCGGGGCGTATTGCAGGCCGACCTTGGTGGCGATGAAGCCCGACCCCCACACGCTGACGAAATACCAGGCGAGCAGGGAATCGAACCAGCGGCGCCGGGGAATTTGCATTGGTGTATTCTAACCGCTCGTGCAGGGTGCACATATCGCGCAACGGGGCGGCAGCAGTATTCGCAGTCCGGCGCACGCGCAGACCATAGTTTCTAACGGGAGGCAGAATGGCGGAAATCAGGATCGTCAATCCGGAGTCCCTGGGCAAGCCCCTGGGGCAGTATTCGCAAATCACCCGCGTCAAGGCGACGGAATTTATCTACATTGCCGGGCAAGTCGGCGCGGACCGGGCGGGCAAGCTCGTCGGCGCGGACGACTTCGACGCCCAGTGCGCGCAGGTGTTCGCCAACATCGGCGTGGCGCTAGAGTCCTGCGGCGCGGGTTGGGGCAACGTGGTTGAGTTCACCACCTACCTGGTGCATTCGCAGGACATACCGAAATTCATGCAGTATCGACTGCGCGAATTTCCGCGCATGTTCGCCAACGGGGCCTATCCGCCCAATACCCTGCTCATGGTCGACCGGCTGGTGAAGGAAGAGTTCCTGGTCGAGGTGCAGACCATCGCCGCAATCTAGGAATTCCCGGGAGCAATCGTCATTGCGGGGCCCCGCAATGCCCGGGGCGGCAATGGGCTGCGTCATTTTTCAGCCGCGCGCTACGCACGCAGCCGCCGCTTGTCGATTTCCAGCACCAGTGCTGTGGCTACGACGATCACCGCGCCGCCGGCGAGGGTGCTCGCCCCGACGGGTTCGTGCAGGAACAGGGCGCCCCAGAGCGTGCCGAACACCGGTATCAGGAAGGTCACGGTGAAGGTTCGCGTCGGGCCGATGTCGGCGATCAGGCGAAAATAAATCAGATAAGCCGCGGCGCTGCATACGAGCGAAATGCCGAGCACGGCAATGCTTACCGGCCAGGTAAAGGCGGCGGCCGCCGGCGGTGCCGGGAGAAAAGGCATGACGACGAGGCTGGCGGCGATCAGGCTGCCTACCGTCAGGGCGCGCGGCGCGAGCCCGCCCGCGCGCATTTTCACATACACCCCGGCCAGTGCGTAACAGGCAGTGGCAGCGATGCAGGCGAGTACCGCCAGCAGCACTTGCGCGCTCACCGCGATCGGGCCGAAACCTACCAGCAGCGCCACCCCGACCATCCCCAGCGCAAGGCCGAGGACTTTGCGCCAGGAGAGTTTCTCGCCCAGCCAGATCGCGCCGCAGATGGCGGCGAACCAGGGCGCGGCAGCGTTGAGGATGGCCATATAGGAAGCGCCGATATGCTTGCCCGACCATGCATAGAGCGCCCAGGGCAGCGCGGTGTTGAGCACGCCTAGCACCAGGTAGGGCCGCCAGTTCCGGCGCGGATTCAGATCGAAGCCGGCCACGCGCGCGTAGATCAGCATGGCAACGGCGGCGATGCCCACGCGCAGCTCGGTCAGCCACAGCGGTCCGATCGCGCCCACCGCCATGCGCACGAACAGGAACGAGCCGCCCCAGATGGCGGCGAGCAGGACTAGGCGGATGGTGTCGGCTGGGCGCATGGTCGTCCTGGTCACCCGGAGGCGAGGGCCTGGGCAGGGGAGGCGTAAAGCGCGCACTCTACAGGCGATGGCGGCGGCATGCCACCCGCTTGTTGCGCCTTCTGCCCGGCGGGATTACGCTCGCGCGCATGGCCACGGATACCTTGACCG
>JAENXP010000409.1 GCA_016649475.1 Burkholderiales bacterium
GGCCCTGCTCACGGCCAGCCGACCTACGTTAGCAGCCAGATCTACGGTTGCCCGGCGGATTGATTCTCCCATCGCTAGGGATAAGGTTTTTCATGTCAGAAATTGTAGCATCTTGCAATTATTTATTCCTGGGGACAAAGAGCCAACGATTGAACCCTGCTTGCGCCGCACACGGAACGCTGGGGTTCGCCGACATTCGCATACCGACGAGTCCAAGTCCACTGCGGGCTGTGGAGGAAGTGCCGGAAGAAGGGCACGAATCGGTCACAGCGCCAGAAATGACAAGGGCCTAGGTTTCCCTAAGCCCTTGTTTGAATGGCGCGCCTGGCAGGATTCGAACCCACGACCCCTTGGTTCGTAGCCAAGTACTCTATCCAACTGAGCTACAGGCGCGAGCTGCGGATTATAGCAGAAGCCTATGCGATTCTGCTACTAGGGATCGTGCCATCACAGTGACACTTCGGTGCCATGAGGCTGGATACCAAAGCCGGTTTCGATTACCCTTGCCTGCATTACGCTTGTCTCCCGAGCTACCTCAAAAACGATCTGATGCGATGAATAGCATACCCGCGGACGCAGCGCTCGCCGAAGCCGAGCCGCTGCCGCAAAAGCAACTCCAGGTGGCAGCCTGGCTGCTCGCCTGCTGCGCACTGGTGTTCGCCATGGTCGTGGTGGGCGGCGTAACCAGGCTTACCCACTCGGGCTTGTCGATCGTAGAGTGGCAGCCTATCGTCGGCACCGTGCCACCGTTGAACGAGGCGCAGTGGCAGGAGACATTCGCCAAATACCAGCTCACGCCGGAATACCGCAAGGTCAACCACACGATGGGCCTGGACGAATTCAAGGGCATATTCTGGTGGGAATACTTTCATCGCCTGCTCGGCCGCATGATCGGCGCGGTGTTTCTCCTGCCCCTGCTCTGGTTCTGGTGGCGCGGCCACATCGACCGGCCGCTGACGCTCAAACTCGCCGGCATTTTCGTGCTCGGCGGCCTGCAGGGCGCAATGGGCTGGTACATGGTGAAATCCGGCCTGGTGGACGACCCGCGCGTATCGCAGTACCGCCTGACCGCGCATCTGGTCATCGCCCTCGCGATCTACGCCGCGATGCTGTGGACGGCGCTGGGTCTGCTGTACCCCGGCGCGGGTGCAATGAGCAGGCAGCATGCAGGGCTGCGCAGACTATCCTGGTTCATCACCGCGACGGCCGCCTACATGGTGATCACCGGCGGTTTCGTCGCCGGCATCCGCGCCGGCCTGGCATACAACACCTTTCCGCTCATGGACGGTCACCTGGTGCCGCCGGAAATTTTCATGCTCGACCCGTGGTACCTCAACTTCTTCAACAACATGGCGACGGTGCAGTTCGATCACCGTCTCGGCGCCTGGCTGCTGGCCGTGCTGGTACCCTGGTTCTGGCTGAAAACACAACGCGCGCCTACCGATGTGCGCGCCAAGCTCGCCGTCAATCTGCTCTTCGGCATGCTCGCGCTGCAGATCACACTCGGCATCGCCACCCTGCTGCTGATCGTCCCGGTTCCGCTCGCGGCCGCGCATCAGGGCGGCGCGGTGTTGCTGCTCGGCGCGGCGCTGTTCGCGAATCACACGCTGCGCTGATCGCGCCTGGGCACGCCCGCTAGCCCACCCATGCGCGCGCATTGCGGAACATGCGCATCCACGGACTGTCCTCCGCCCAGCCATGCGGGTGCCAGGACTGCTGCACGCTGCGGAACACGCGCTCCGGGTGCGGCATGAGGATGGTGAAGCGGCCGTCGGCGGTGGTGAGTCCGGTAATGCCCGCCGGCGAACCGTTGGGGTTCGCCGGATAGGATTCGGTAGTCGCGCCTCGATTGTCGACGAAGCGCAGCGCGACCAGTGCCTTGGCCTGCGCCTCGCTGTCGGTGAAAGCTGCCCTGCCCTCGCCGTGGGCGGTGGCCACCGCCATGCGGCTGCCGGCCATGCCGGCAAAAAACAGCGACGGACTAGCGCACACCTCGACCATGACGAAGCGCGCCTCGAACTGCTCCGACCTGTTTTTCAGGAACTTCGGCCAGTGCGCCGTACCCGGAATGATCTCGTGCAGATTGCTCATCATCTGGCAGCCGTTGCACACGCCGAGCGCGAACACGTCGCCGCGGCCGAAGTAGGCCTCGAACTCGTCACGCGCGCGCGCATTGAGCAGAATGGACTTGGCCCAGCCCTCGCCCGCACCGAGCACATCGCCATAGGAAAAGCCGCCGCAGGCCACCAGGCCCTGGTAGGCGGAGAGCGCGACGCGCCCGGAAATGATGTCGCTCATGTGCACATCCGTCGCATCGAAGCCGGCGCGGTCGAACGCCGCCGCCATTTCCACCTGCCCGTTCACGCCTTGCTCGCGCAGCATGGCGATCCCGGGCCGGGCGCCTTTGGCGATGTAAGGCGCGGCCACGTCCTCGTTCGGCTCGAAGCTGAGATGGGCATGCAAGCCGGGATCGCCCGCATCGAGTATGCGCTCGTATTCCTCGCGCGCGCACTCGGGATTGTCGCGCAGCGCCTGCATGCGCCAGGTGGTCTCGGACCAGGCGCGCTGCAGATCCATGCGCTTGTGCGCCATTACCGGCGTCGCGCCGCGTACAAGGCGGATTTCATCGCTCTGGTTCGGACTGCCTATGGTCTGCGCCGGCAAGTTCCCGGCGTGCAGGCGCGCAAGCACGGCGTCGCGATCCTGCAGGCGCACCTGCAGCACGGCGCCCAGTTCCTCGGCAAACAACGCCGCAAGCTCACGCTCCTGTTTGCCGCCTACGCAAATTGCGTCGAGATCGACAGTCAGGCCGCAATGCGCGGCGAAGGCCATTTCGCACACCGTCGCGTACAGGCCGCCGTCGGAGCGGTCGTGATACGCGAGCAGCATGCCGTCGCGATTGAGCGCCTGCACCTCTTCAAAAAAGCGCTTCAGCGCCGCCGCATCGTCCAGATCGGGCACGGTGTCGCCCATCTGCCCATATACCTGCGCGAGGATGGAGCCGCCTAGGCGGTTCCTGCCGCAGCCCAGATCGACGAGGATCAGCACGCTGGCGCCCGCATCCAGGCGCAGCTGCGGCGTGAGCACGCGGCGCGCGTCGGCGCAGGGCGCGAACGCCGATACGATGAGCGAGAGCGGCGCGACCACTTCTTTCCTGCGCCCCGCTTCTTCCCAGGTGGTTTTCATCGACAGCGAATCCTTCCCCACCGGTATGCCTATGCCCAGCGCCGGACACAGTTCGAGCGCCACCGCGCGCACCGTGTCGTAGAGCGCCGCATCCTCGCCCGCGTGTCCCGCCGCCGCCATCCAGTTGGCCGAGAGCTTGACGCGCGACAATTCCACCGGCGCCGCGGCGAGATTGGTCAGCGCCTCGCCCACCGCCATGCGCCCCGAGGCGGGCGCGTCGATGACCGCAAGCGGCGCACGCTCGCCCATGCAGTAGGCTTCACCCGCGTATTCGTGAAAGCCGAGCAAAGTGACCGCACAATCGGCCACCGGCGTCTGCCACGGCCCGACGAAGGGGTCGCGCGCGCACAGCCCGCCCACGCTGCGATCGCCGATGCTGA
>JAENXP010000151.1 GCA_016649475.1 Burkholderiales bacterium
CGGTGCACTTCATCACGCTTTTTCATCGCGCTACCGCGGCCCTCGGCCGCCTCCATAAGTTCGTTCGCCAGACGCAGGTCCATCGATTTCTCGCTGCGCTTTTGCGCCGCTTCGCGCAGCCAGCGCATCGCCAGCGCCACGCGCCGCACCGGACGCACTTCCACCGGCACCTGGTAGTTGGCGCCACCGACACGGCGGCTTTTCACCTCGACCATTGGCTTGACGTTGGAGACTGCCAGACCGAACACTTCGATCGGGTCCTTGCCGGACTTGGTCTTGATCGAGGCAAACGCACGATAAATGATGCTCTCGGCAACCGACTTCTTGCCGCTCATCATCAGCACGTTGACGAATTTGGCGACGTCCTGATTCCCGAATTTCGGATCCGGAAGAATGTCGCGTTTGGGTACTTCTCTGCGTCGTGGCACTTTATGACCTCAATATCGAACGTTTAATTTGTAATATCGAATGCGACAATCCGCTTTCGCGCGTCTGCAGCCTAAATACATGCTGAGCACGCGCGACTTCAGACTTCAATTACCCCGCCTTGGGCTTCTTCGCACCGTATTTCGAACGGCTTTGCTTGCGATCCTTCACGCCTTGCGTATCCAGGCTGCCGCGCACCATGTGGTAGCGTACGCCCGGCAGGTCTTTCACCCGGCCGCCGCGGATCAGTACCACCGAGTGCTCCTGCAGGTTGTGGCCCTCGCCGCCGATGTAGCTGATAACCTCGAAGCCATTGGTGAGACGCACCTTCGCGACCTTGCGCAGCGCTGAATTCGGCTTCTTCGGCGTGGTGGTGTAGACACGCGTGCACACCCCACGTTTTTGCGGCGAATTTCCAAGCGCTGGAACCTTGCTTTTGGCTTTGGTACGCACGCGTGGCGTGTGCACTAACTGATTAATTGTTGGCATTATTTGATGTTCCGAAATGAAATAGGGACGACCAATCTATGCTTGGCCGCCCCGAGTATCGCAAAGAGGCAGAATTATACAAAGAAAATCAAGGGCGAGTCAACAACTGAACGCCTTTGCCGCGCCGACCTGCGGAAGCTTCAGGCAGGCGTCTGCGCGGCACACTCGCGCCCGGAACGATAGCGTAACCTCGCCGACGCCGGCGGCGAAGTCCAGCCGCTGTTCGAGACACTCGGGCAAATTGTCTGCGGCACCCTGTTTTCCGGCCACGTTGACGCACACATACGGGCTTCTGCCAAGCCAGCTTGGCCGGCGTCGTGCGCGCTGAAGTTCGGTTTGATCAGAATACCCTCTTATCCGGACGCGCAACGCAGGCTAGAACACTCCCAGCGCGTCAACACGACATGCCGAAAGTTTCAAGTTCGATGATCCGGCATTCAGTACCAGAACGCCAATTGTCATGACGTTTCACGCGCAGGCGATTGCGCTTGACTCTGGCGCCGAGATTGTGCGAAGTTCCTGCGTAAGCCTCTTGCGCTCGTGCGTACTGCGCCCTGATTTTTACCCCCCATTTAATTCGGTTCGACAAAAGGATTTCTCATGACCAGCGCCCTGTTCCAACCGCTCAAACTGCGCGAGCTCCGTGTTCCAAATCGCATCATGGTTTCGCCGATGTGCCAGTATTCGGCAGTCGAGGGCAACGCCAGCGACTGGCACCTGATCCATCTGGGGCAACTCGCCTTGGGCGGCGCCGGCCTGCTATGCATCGAAGCCACCGCGGTCGAGGCGATCGGCCGTATCACCCCAAGCTGCCTCGGATTGTACTCGGACGAGAACGAGTCCGCCTTAGGCAGCGTGCTCGTTTCGCTGCGACGCTACGCCGACACGCCGCTGGCAATCCAGCTCGCCCACGCAGGGCGCAAAGCGTCGAGCTACGCACCCTGGGACGGCGGCAAATTGATTGCGCCCCAGGCCGGCGGCTGGGAGCCAATAGCGCCCTCTGCGTTGCCGTTTGCGCCATCCGAGCCGCCGCCACGGGAAATGAATACGGCAGACCTCACGCGCGTGCGCGAGGCCTTTGTGCATGCAGCAAAGCGCGCCGCGCGTCTCGGTATCGATGCCATGGAATTGCATGCCGCCCACGGCTACCTGTTGCATGAATTTCTTTCGCCCTTGGCCAATCAGCGCAGCGACAGCTACGGCGGATCGATCGAAAATCGCATGCGCTTTCCGCTGGAGATATTCTCCGCAGTGCGCAAAGTTTGGCCTGCGGAGAAGCCTCTAGGGGTGCGCATATCGGCCAGCGACTGGATCGAAGGCGGGTGGGACCTGATGCAGTCGATCGAGTTTGCGCGGCAGCTGAAAGCCATGGGCTGCGACTGGATCGACGCATCCAGCGGCGGCCTGGCGCCCGAGCAAAAAATCACTCTCGGCCCCGGCTATCAGGTGCAGTTCGCCGAGGCGATCCGCAAGGAGGTCGGCATCCCGACCATCGCCGTGGGACTGATCACCGAGCCACGGCAGGCCGAGGAAATCGTCGCCTCGGATCGCGCCGACATGGTTGCGCTCGCGCGAGGCATGCTCTTCGAACCGCACTGGGCCTGGCGTGCCGCCGCCGAACTCGGGAGTGAGGTGCGCGCGCCGAAGCAGTACTGGAGATCTGCGCCGCGCGGGGCAGAAGCCATTTTCGGCGGCGACGCCAAAGTCGGCCAGCGCTGATTCGCGCCGCGAAGCGCAGGCCGCGAGGGAAGCAGGCTGCAAAACCGATTCCTGCGCACGCGGCGCATCATCACAGGCACGAGCCGTGCAACAACCCGCGCAAGATTTGCCTGCGGGCGATCCTGAAACAAAAAGGCCGGCACGCGCCGACCTTTTTGTCAGTGCAATTGCATTGGTAGCTAGACGCTTTCCTCCGCCACGGGCGCTTCTCCCGTGTCCTCGCCTTCGGCCAGCAACAGTTCGACCGGCGGCGGCGGGGTCTTGCGCACCTTGTGGTACGCCATTCCCGTGCCCGCGGGGATCAGGCGGCCAACAATGACGTTCTCCTTCAGACCGCGCAGATCGTCCTTCTTGCCCATGATCGCGGCCTCGGTAAGCACGCGCGTGGTCTCCTGGAACGACGCTGCCGAAATGAACGAATCCGTCGATAGCGATGCTTTGGTGATGCCCAGCAGCATGTAGCTGAAGGTCGACGGCTTCTTGCCCTCGGCCTCGACAATTTCGTTCTCTTTCAGAAGATCGGCGCGCTCCACCTGCTCACCCTGAATGAAACGGGTGTCGCCGGCATCGTCGACCTGCACGCGGCGCAGCATCTGCCGCACGATCACCTCGATGTGCTTGTCGTTGATTTTCACGCCTTGCAGGCGATACACGTCCTGCACTTCGTCAGTGATATATCGCGCCAGCGCCTCGACGCCCTGCAGCCGGAGGATGTCGTGCGGGTCGGCAGGGCCATCGACAATGAACTCGCCCTTGTTCACCACCTGGCCATCGTGCACCATGACATGCTTGTCCTTGGTGATCAGGAACTCGTGCGCGATGCTGTCCGGATCGGTGATGACCAGGCGCTGCTTGCCCTTAGTGTCCTTGCCGAATGAAACCGTGCCGGTAACTTCCGCCAGCATCCCCGCATCCTTGGGCGAACGCGCTTCGAACAGTTCCGCCACCCGCGGCAGGCCACCGGTGATGTCGCGTGTTTTCGACGTTTCCTGTGGAATGCGCGCCAGCACCTCTCCAATTCCGACCTGCTGGCCGTTCTTCACCGTGATGAGTGAGCCGACCTGGAAAGTGATGTTGACCGAGTGATCGGTGCCGGCAATTTTGACCTCCTCACCGACATCGTTGATGAGCTTCACTTGCGGCCGCAGACCCTTGCTGGCGCTGCCGCGGCGCTTGGGATCGATGACCACCAGGGTCGAAAGCCCGGTGATATCGTCTATCTGCTTCGCCACCGTTGTGCCTTCCTCGACGTTCTCGAATTTCACCGTGCCGGCATATTCGGTGATGATCGGTCGGGTATGCGGGTCCCAGGTGGCGAGCACATGGCCTGCCTTTACAGGCTTGCCGTCGGAGGCGGCCAGAGTCGCGCCATAGGGCACCTTGTGGCGCTCGCGCTCGCGGCCATTGTCGTCGGTAATCATGATCTCACCCGAGCGCGAAATGGCGATCTTCTCGCTCTTGACATTGCTGACATAGCGCATCTGCGCGGTGAAACGCACCGTGCCGTTGGACTTGGCGTCCACCTGGCTCGCCACCGCGGTACGCGAAGCGGCACCGCCGATATGGAAGGTACGCATCGTCAGCTGCGTGCCCGGTTCGCCGATTGACTGAGCGGCGATTACGCCCACGGCCTCGCCGATATTCACGATCGGGCCTCGGCCCAGGTCGCGGCCGTAACACTTGGCGCACAGGCCATGGCGGGTATCGCAGGTCAGCGGCGTACGTACCTTGACTTCGTCTATGCCGAGCGACTCGATCATGTCGACTTCTTCTTCGTTCAGCAGCGTTCCTGCCGGATACAACGGATCCTGTGTCTCCGGATGCATCACTTCGGCGGCGCTGACGCGGCCCAGAATGCGCTCGCGCAGGGCCTCGACCACTTCCCCGCCCTCGACCAGCGCCTTCACCACGACACCGTTTGCCGTGCCGCAATCGTCCTCCCTGACCACCAGGTCCTGGGTCACGTCCACCAGACGGCGAGTCAGGTAACCGGAATTGGCGGTCTTCAGCGCGGTGTCGGCAAGACCCTTGCGCGCACCGTGGGTGGATATGAAGTACTGCAGCACGTTCAAGCCTTCGCGGAAGTTCGCCGTAATCGGCGTTTCAATGATCGATCCGTCTGGCTTGGCCATCAGGCCACGCATGCCGGCGAGCTGGCGGATTTGCGCCGCCGAGCCCCGGGCGCCGGAATCCGCCATCATATAGATCGAGTTGAACGACTCCTGTCGCACTTTTTGGCCCTTACTGTCGGTGACCTCTTCGTGCGAGAGCTGCTCCATCATGGCTTTGGCCACTTGGTCGCCCGCGCGGCCCCAGATGTCGACCACCTTGTTGTAACGCTCGCCCACGGTTACCAGGCCCGAGGTGTACTGCTGCTCGATCTCCTTCACTTCCGCTCCCGCGGCCGCGATCAGGGTGTGCTTTTGCTGCGGAACGAGCATGTCGTCGACGCAGATCGAGATGCCGCCGCGAGTGGCGAAGCTAAACCCCGCCCGCATCAGCTTGTCGGCGAAAATCACCGTTTCGCGCAGGCCGCAACGACGGAACGAGGCATTGATCAGTTTGGAGATTTCTTTTTTCTTCAATGCCTTGTTAATGAGCGCGAAGGGCAGTCCGGGCGGCAGGATCTCCGACAGTAGCGCCCGACCAACCGTCGTCTGGTAACGCGTGGTCTTTTCGATTTTCTCGCCGGTTTCGGTCAGATCGTACTCGCGAATCCGCGCCGTGATCATGGCGTGCAGTTCAACCTGATGGGTTTCATAGGCGCGCGTAAGCTCGCCCATGTCAGCGAAAACCATGCCCTCGCCAGGCGCAGCAATACGCTCGCGCGTGGCGTAATACAGGCCCAGTACGATATCCTGCGAAGGCACGATAACGGGCTCGCCGTTGGCGGGCGAAAGTATGTTGTTGGAGGCCAGCATGAGCGTACGCGCTTCCATCTGCGCTTCCAGCGACAGCGGCACGTGCACCGCCATCTGGTCACCGTCGAAGTCGGCGTTGAACGCCGCGCATACCAGCGGGTGCAACTGGATCGCCTTGCCTTCGATCAACACCGGCTCAAACGCCTGGATGCCGAGGCGGTGCAGTGTGGGCGCGCGGTTGAGCATCACCGGATGTTCGCGGATTACCTCCTCGAGGATATCCCAGACGACCGGTGTTTCGGCCTCGACTTCACGCTTCGCCGCCTTGATGGTGGTGGCGATACCTTGCAGCTCGAGCTTGTTGAATATGAATGGCTTGAATAATTCGAGGGCCATTTTCTTGGGCAGGCCGCACTGGTGCAGCTTCAGCTGCGGGCCAACCACGATCACCGAGCGGCCGGAATAGTCGACGCGCTTGCCGAGCAGGTTCTGGCGGAAGCGTCCGCCCTTGCCCTTGATCATGTCTGCGAGCGATTTCAGCGGACGCTTGTTGGCGCCGGTCATGGCCTTTCCGCGCCGACCGTTGTCCAGCAGCGAGTCCACGGCTTCCTGGAGCATGCGCTTCTCGTTGCGCACGATGATCTCCGGGGCCTTCAGTTCGAGCAGGCGCTTGAGCCGGTTGTTGCGGTTGATCACCCGCCGGTACAGGTCGTTCAGGTCCGAGGTCGCGAACCGACCACCGTCGAGCTGCACCATGGGGCGCAGGTCCGGCGGGATGACCGGAACACAGTCCAGCA
>JAENXP010000662.1 GCA_016649475.1 Burkholderiales bacterium
GTTCAACTCCTGGGTTCGGGCACCATCCTGCGCGAAGCGCTGGCAGCGGCCGAGATCCTGGAGCAGGAATACGATATCGCCGCGGATGTCTGGAGCGTCACCAGTTTTACCGAGCTGCGCCGCGACGGCCTCGAATGCGAACGCTGGAACCGCGAACATCCCGGCGAAGCACGCAGCAGCTGGGTGGAACAATGCCTGGGCGGCAGCGGCGGCCCAGTGATTGCGGCGAGCGATTACGTGCGCGCCGTGCCCGATCTGATTCGCGCCTGGGTTCCGGGCAGTTATCTTACGCTGGGCACCGATGGCTTCGGCCGCAGCGACACGCGCGCCGCACTGAGGCGTTTTTTCGGCGTCGACGCGCCTAGCATAGCGCAGGCGGCCGTTCGCGCCGCCGCTTCCCGGTCCGGATGAGGCCGGGTCCCGGGGAGAAACACCGCCGGCCCCGCGTCGATCGCGGTTCAGCCTTTGACGGTATTTTCGGGCGATTCTCCGTAAGGCGGAGAATAGATCACCAGTACGCGCGCCGGCGTGTCGCTGGTCACGGTGAAGCTATGGAGTAAATCGGCAGGAAAGAAGCAACAGTCGCCGGGGCCGAGTTCGCGCGCCTGTCCGCCGACCTCAGCCAAGGCGCGGCCCTCGAGCATATAGCAGACCTGCTCGATACCGGGATGGCTGTGCGGCAGTGCGCCCTTGCCTTTTTCGATCACGCCCAGCACCAGTTCCACCTTGGCCGCGCCTACCGTCTCTGGACCGATCAGGCGGAAATTGGTGGTGCCTGTGTGATTGGCGGGGTGATAGGGCGTGACCGATTGCTCGTTGACGAAGTAATTTGTGGGCGAAGCTTGGCTGGTCATGGCAGTCTCTCGCTGTCGTTTCGGGTATTCTAGCCGGTTGATCCAGATCAAACGCGGGCGAAGACTAAGCCCTTGACTTGGCTTATAATTAGGCAACCTGGAATTGGAGGGTAGGCAGTTTTGCGCCTGCCCCTCAATTCCGCGACTTGAACCTGCGGAAACGAGATGCAGCTTTACGCTCTGGGCCTGAACCACAACACCGCTCCGCTCGCGATCCGCGAGCAGATGGTGTTTCACGCCGAAAAATTGCAGGCGGCGCTGCGCGAACTGACCCAGACCAAACCTGTGGGGGAGGCGGCGATTCTCTCCACCTGCAACCGCACCGAACTGTACTGCTCGTCGACGGAACCGCACGAGGCGCTGCACTGGCTGGCCGAGTATCAGCGCGTGAAGCCGCAGGAGCTGAAGCCCTTTCTCTATACATTGCCGAAGGAACAGGCGGTGCGTCACGCTTTCCGTGTCGCCTCGGGCCTGGAATCCATGGTGTTGGGCGAGCCGCAGATTCTGGGACAGATGAAGGAGGCGGTGCGCCAGGCCGAATCCGCCGGCACCATGGGTACGCTGCTGCACAAGTTGTTCCAGCGCTCCTTCGCCGTGGCCAAGGAGGTGCGCACCAACACCCAGATCGGTGCCAACGTGGTGTCGATGGCCGCGGCGTCGGTGAAGCTTGCCGCACGCATTTTCCCCAGTCTGAAGGAACAGAAGATCCTGTTTATCGGCGCGGGCGAGATGATAGATCTGTGCGCCACCCATTTCGCCGCGCAGCAGCCGCGTGCCATAACAGTGGCGAGCCGCACGCTGGAGCGGGCGCGTGCGCTGGCGCACCGCTTCAATGGGCAGGCGATAGAATTGCGCGAGTTGTCGGAACAACTGCACGAGTACGACATCGTCGTATCCTGCACCGCGAGTTCGCTTCCCATACTCGGCAAGGGAACGGTTGAACGCGCGATCAAGGCGCGCCGTCACCGGCCCATGTTCATGGTCGACCTGGCCGTGCCGCGCGACATCGAACCCGAGGTCGCGGAAATGGACGACGTGTTCCTCTACACTGTGGACGACCTGGGCCAGATGGTGAAAACCGGCGCCGACGCGCGCCTTTCGGCCGTGGCGCAGGCCGAGGCCATCATCGAGACCAGCGTAGGCAGTTTTCTGCACTGGCTGTCGTCGCGCGACCTGGTGCCCACCATACGCGCGCTGCGCAGTCACGCGGAGGAGGCGCGCGGCGAGGAAGTGCAGCGCGCACTGAAACTGCTCGCGCGCGGCGACGATCCAAAGCAAGTGCTGGAAGCGCTGTCGCACGGACTCACCAAC
>JAENXP010000836.1 GCA_016649475.1 Burkholderiales bacterium
GCCTCGATGATATGCAGGATCATGTCGCGTTCGTCCGAACTCGCCGTGATGTCGAGGAAGGTCAGCTCGTCGGCGCCCTGGTCGTCATAGCGGTGCGCAATTTCCACCGGGTCGCCGGCGTCGCGCAATCCGACGAAATTTACCCCCTTAACCACTCGGCCATGGGTAACGTCGAGGCAGGGAATGACGCGCTTTGCTAGACCCATGCTGCAGGAGACGGAACGCGGGCGAAAAAAACTGCTCTCGCGCTCAAGCTTCTCCTTCCTCCTTTTTTCCGTGCCCCAATTTGTCCGCCATCGCCTGAGCCTTCTTGAAATCCACCGTACCCTGGTAAATGGCGCGACCGGTAATGACCCCGGCTATGCCTTCGGCTTCGACTTTGCACAGGGCCTTGACGTCGTTGAGGTTGGTGAGCCCGCCGCTCGCAATCACCGGCACCACCAGCTCGCGCGCCAGCTTGATCGTGGCCTCGATGTTGACACCGTTGAGCATGCCGTCGCGCCCGATATCGGTGTAGATCACGGCTTCGACGCCGTAGTCCTGAAACTTGCGCGCGAGATCGATCACGTCGTGGCCCGTCATTTTCGACCAGCCCTCCACCGCGACCTTGCCGTCCTTGGCGTCCAGTCCGACGATGATGTGCCCGGGAAACGCGGTGCAGGCGTCCTGCAGAAACCCGGGGTTTTTCACCGCTGCCGTGCCGATAATGATGTAGCTGATGCCGTCGTCGAGATAGCGCTCGATGGTGTCCAGGTCGCGGATACCGCCCCCCAGCTGTATTGGAATGCTGCCGTCGATTGCGCCGACGATGTCCTTGATCACACTCTCGTTCCTGGGCTTGCCCGCGACCGCACCGTTCAGGTCGACCAGGTGCAACCTGCGCGCGCCCTGCGCCAGCCAGTGTCCGGCCACCGCCGCCGGATCATCGGAGAACACGGTTTCCTTGTCCATATCGCCTTGTTCGAGGCGCACGGCGCGCCCATCCTTGATATCGATCGCGGGGATGATAAGCATGTGTCGTTCCGGCTGTGAAGGAAGGGGGGATGCCCGATACCTAGGGTTTCCAGGTCGCGAAATTTGCTAGCAGCGCAAGGCCGGCAGCCTGGCTTTTCTCTGGATGGAATTGCACAGCGAAAATATTATCCTGCGCAACGGCGCAGGTAAAGGGAAAACCGTAGACGCTGTACCCGGCCACCAGTTCCGGTTTGCCCGCCTCTAAGTAAAAACTGTGCACGAAGTAATACCGGTTGGCGTCGGCGATGCCATGCCACAGCGGGTGCGCTTCAGCCTGCATCACCTCGTTCCAGCCCATGTGCGGCACCTTGAGCTTGCCGCCCTGCGCGTCCTTCATGGCCTCCGGCGGAAAACGCCTGACTTGTCCCGGGAATACGCCCAGCCCGGGCGTATCGCCTTCTTCGCTGCGCTTGAACAGCATCTGCAAACCGATGCATATGCCGAGAAAAGGCTTGGTGCGCGCCGCCTCGAGCACCGCCGGACGCAAGCCCCTCGCGTCCATCTCGCGCATGCAGTCCGGCATCGCCCCCTGCCCCGGGAACACCACCCGCTCGGCCTGACGCACA
>JAENXP010000313.1 GCA_016649475.1 Burkholderiales bacterium
CAGCGGCGCCAGAGCGCGGCAGCCAAAGGCGGTTCAGGATCCAGCCGCCTCCGCCGCGTGAGGCCCGCCATGCGCCTCCCAACTCCCGCCCGTCGCGGTCACCCCGGATTTGAGTTCCTCCATCGCGGCAGGCACTTCCTCGGGTGAGCCGCGCACCCCCAGTTCTATGTGCCGCCTCCGTCCACCCTCGCCCACGCTGGGCAGGCTGAACACCTTGAGCCCGCGATACCTGGCCTCGACCGCTTCCATCAGCGGCGTGAGCGTGCTCTCGGCCGACTCGTACACCATGATCGACGCTTCGGCTTCCGCCAGCAGGTGAAACAGATGGGCGTAACGATTGTCCAGCACCCATTCGACCATGGGCCAGGCCATGATCGGAAAGCCCGGGACGAAATGGTGCTCGCCCAGGGAAAAACCGCGTATGCGATTGTAATCATTGGGTATGGTGCCGGCACCGCGCGGAAATTCACCCATCCTGAGTCGGTTTGCCGTGGTATCCGCGCCGAAACGGCCGCGGATCTCGGCTTCAGCCTCCGGGTGCAGCACCAGATCGACACCGGCCGCAGCCGCGGCGCAGGCCCGGGTATAGTCGTCAGGAGTCGCGCCTATGCCGCCGAAGCTGAACACGATATCCGGACCCGCAAGGGTGCGCCGCAGGGTGGCAGTGATGAGTCCGGGGTCGTCACCGAGGTACTGACACCAGGCAAGCGTGAGACCGCGGCCGCGCAGTATGGAGATCAACTGCGCCAGATGCTTGTCCTGGCGCTTTCCGCGCATGATCTCATCGCCGATGATAATGGCGCCGATAGCCATCGCGCTCCTCCTTGTTATTGAATCGCGACCGGCTCGGCGCGCAGTTGCCCGAGCCGTGCCAGGCAATAGTGGATGAATGCCAGGCCGCCGAAGACCGGCGCGAAAAAGCCGAGCAAGGGAATCATTCCGACAAACGCCAGCGCGACACCCAGCAGGAACAGATCGCCCCGGTCGCGCTGGAACAGGGTTTTCATTTCCCAGGCGGTGGCGTGCTCGGCCAGCGCATCGTAGCGAAATACCCGCTGGTTGAGATACCCGTACAGCACTATGGGCAGCAGCGGCCACAGCGGCGGGAATAACCACAGCGGCAGCGACAGCAATACCAGCAGCGCGAGCCAGGCGAGCGCGGCGACGCTGTTCCACACGCTGCCGGCGAAGGTGCCGCCCTGGCGGCGCTCGAGTTGCGGATAGCTCCGCTCGGCCACGTGCGCGACCATCGCGGGCATGGAGAATATGCCGATGATCAGCACCGCCGTGACCAGCACCAGCGGAAGGAACAGCAGCACGAGCAGGATCCAGGCGAGGTGCGTTGCGATGTAGGTCAGCGGCCACACGGTGACGGCCCAGCCGATCACGGCCGATTGCTCGAACTGCAGCTGCAGCCAGGCCGCCGCCTGCGACCAGAACGCGAACGCCAGTCCCAGCCACACTACCAGCGCAATGGCCACAGGCCACTACATCAGCAGCAGCATGCGCGGATGCAGCAGGCTTACGAACGCCTTGGTCAACGCCTTGGTGATCTCACTCAATTTTCAGGCTCCGTGGTTCATGCTTCATCTTTGCATACTTTGCCACATTTTCTGCAAGCGCTTCACCGATACCGGCACCGGGGTGCGCAATTCCTGCGCGTATAGCGATACGCGCAACTCTTCCAGCAGCCAGCGGAACTGATCGAGCCGGGCGTCGGACACGCCCTGCTTCCTCTGCTTCAGGTCCTCGCGCAGCCAGGTCTGCCACAGCGGATTGAATTCGGCGCTGCAGCGCGCGTCGCGCGCCGGTTCGGCGCGCAGCTTTTCCAGGCGCAGCGCCACCGCCTTGAGGTAGCGCGGCACATGCTGCAGGCGCTCCAACGCCGTCGCGGCGATAAAGTTCTTCGGTAGCAGGTGCGCGAGCTGTTCCTCGATCTCACGCGCCGGCTGCGGCAGGCTCTTCAGTCCCTGCAGCTTCTTCTGCAAACCCTGATACTCGCCGAGTATGCTGCCCGCCAGGCGGCAGATTTCCTGGGCAAGCAGCGACAGCCGCGTCTTCCCCTCGTCGCAGCGGCGCAGGAACTCCGCCTGCATCGTGGGCAGCGGCTCGGCCATGCAGGCGCGGTCGAAGGTCACGCGCAGCAGCTGGTCCTTGAGCGAGGCCGCGTCGCCAAAAGGCAGGAACTGCATGCCCATGTCGCGCAGCCCGGGCAGGTTCTTCTCCAGGTACTTGGTCTGCTCCTTCAGCTGCAGCATGAACAGCCGCCTCAGCCCGTCGCGGTGCAGCTCGCGCGCCTTGTGCGGCGAATCGAGCACTTCCAGGTCCACGCTCTGGCCGCGATCGACCAGTGCCGGATAGCCGATGAGGGTCTGCGAACCCTGGCGGATTTCCATGATCTCCTGCAACTCGCCGAAATTCCAGCTGGTGATATCGGACAGCGCAGCCTTCGGTTGGGCGATGGCGCTGAACTGCTCCCCAGCGCGCTCGCCCAGCTCGGCGCGCAAAGCCGCAAGATTGCGGCCCATGGCCAGCTGCCGGCCGTGCTCGTCGACTACGCGGAAGTTCATGGCCAGATGCGCGGGCAAAAGCTCGGGGCGAAACCCGTCCAGCGGCAGCACCAGGTTGAGTTCCTCGCGCGCGTAGCGGGCGATGGCCTCGGCGAGCGCAAGTTCCTCCTGCCGTTGTGGCTGCGCCGACGCCACATGGGCGGCGAAGCCCTCGGCGAACTCCGGCAAGGGTCCGAGCTTATGGCGAACTCTCTGCGGCAGCGTCTTCGCCAGCAGCACGACTTTCTCTTTGAGCAGGCCCGGCACCAGCCAGTCGCAGCGCTTGGCGGAGAGCTGATTGAGCGCGATCAGGGGGACGCTGAGCGTGAGGCCGTCGCGCGCGTTGCCGGGGTCGTGCAGGTATTCGAGCGCATAGTTGCGCGCGCCGATCATGAGCTCGTGCGGAAACTGCGCGGTGGTGATGCCTGCGGCTTCGTGCCGCATCAGGTCTTCGCGCTTGAGAAAAAGCAGATCCGGCTTGCCGGCTTCCGCATCGCGGCGCCAGTGCTCGAACGCGGCGCCGTTATGGATGCCCTCGGGAATGATGCTGTCGTAAAAGGCGTAGATCAGTTCCTCGTCCACCAGCACGTCGGGGCGGCGCGACTTGTGTTCCAGCGTCTCGATGTCGCCTATGAGCTTGCGGTTATGCTGGAAAAAGGGCGCGCGCGTCTCGTACTCACCCTCCACCAGCGCCTGGCGGACGAAAATCCTCCGTGCCTCGGCCGGGTCTAGCGGACCATAGTGTATGCGCCGGCTGGCGTAGAGCAGGATGCCGTAGAGCGTCGCGCGCTCGAACGCCGCTACGCGGGCGGGCTTTTTCTCCCAGTGCGGCTCGTACTGGTGGCGCCGGATCAGATGCGCGCCTATGTCCTCCAGCCACTCGGGCTCGATGCGGGCGACGCAGCGAGCATACAGGCGCGTGGTTTCGGTGATCTCCGCCGCCATGATCCAGCGTCCGGCTTTCTTGCCCACACCCGAACCGGGGTGGATCAGGAACTTGATGCCGCGCGCGCCGAGGTAATGCTCGCTGTCCTCCGACTTGCATCCTATATTGCCCAGCAGCCCGGCGAGCAGGGCGCGGTGTATCTGCGCGTAGCTCGCCTCCTTGCCCGACACCTTCCAGCCGAGCTCGGCGACAAAGGTATGCAACTGGCTGTGGATGTCCAGCCACTCGCGCATGCGGTTGTAGGAGAGAAAATGCTCGCGGCAAAGTTCGGCCAGCTTGCGGTTGGATTTTTTGTGCGCCAGCGCTTCCTGGTAGAACTTCCACAGCTTGAGCCAGGAGAGGAAATCGGATTTTTCGTCCTCGAACTTCAGCTGCGCCGCGTCGGCCGCGCCGGCGCGCTCCATCGGACGCTCGCGCGGGTCCTGCAATGACAGCGCGGCGGCAATGATCAGTACCTCGGCCAGACTGTTCTCCGTCCTGGCAGCCAGGATCATGCGCGCTATGCAGGGGTCCAGCGGCAGCCGCGCGAGCTGGCGCCCGATCTCGGTCAACTCGTTCGCGTCGTCCACCGCGCCGAGTTCGGTGAGCAGGCCGTATCCGTCGCTGACCGCTTTGGGCAGCGGCGGGTCGAGAAACGGAAAATCCTCCACCTCGCCCAGGTGCAGCGATTTCATGCGCAGGATCACACCTGCGAGCGAGGAGCGCAGGAGTTCGGGCTCGGTGTAGGCCGGGCGCGCCTTGAACCCGTCCTCGTCGTACAG
>JAENXP010000297.1 GCA_016649475.1 Burkholderiales bacterium
ACGAGGAACGTCTTGTCCGCCACCGTCGGATGGCGCAACACGCGGTAGCAGGCTTCGGCGAGTTCGATGCCGGCGATGGAGAGCGGCTGCAACTTCTGCTTGCGCCGCGCGACCTCGCGCAGCATGCGCGGCGGCTTGCCCAGCAGCACGCCCAGGTCCATGTCCACCGGCTTGTTGCCGTAGCGCTCGTCCGCAAGCGTGAGCTGCTGCTCCGCCGTGGCCACGCCCAGCACCGCGAAGGGACAGCGCTCGCGCGCGCAGATGGCGCGAAACACTTCGAGTTGATCGGGTGCGATGGCGAGCACGTAGCGCTCCTGCGCTTCGTTGCACCAGATTTCGCGCGGCGACATGCCCGGCTCTTCGCTCGGAACGGCGCGCAAATTCAGGCTGGCGCCGCGCTCCGCGCCATGCGCCAGCTCGGGCAGCGCATTCGACAGGCCGCCCGCGCCCACGTCGTGTATCGACAGTATCGGATTGGACTCGGCGAGCTGCCAGCAGCGGTCGATGACTTCCTGCGCGCGGCGCTGGATTTCGGGGTTGCCGCGCTGCACCGAATCGAAATCCAGGTCCTCGGTGTTGGTGCCGGTGGCCATGCTCGATGCGGCGCCCCCGCCCATGCCGATGAGCATGCCCGGCCCGCCGAGCTGGATCAGCAGCGAACCTTCGGGCAGCCCCAGCTTGAACGCATCGCGCGCGGCGATATTGCCCACGCCGCCCGCGATCATGATCGGCTTGTGATAACCACGCAGTTCGCCCCCGGCTTCGATCTCGAAGCTGCGAAAGTATCCCGCGAGATTGGGGCGGCCGAACTCGTTGTTGAACGCGGCGGCGCCGATCGGCCCCTCGAGCATGATGTCCAGCGCCGAGGCGATGCGGCCCGGTTTACCGTGGTCGGCTTCCCAGGGCTGCAGCCCGCCCGGGATGCGCAAATTCGACACCGAAAATCCCGCCAGACCGGCTTTGGGCTTGGCGCCGCGGCCGGTCGCACCTTCGTCGCGGATCTCTCCGCCCGAACCCGTGGCCGCGCCCGGAAACGGCGAAATCGCCGTCGGATGATTGTGCGTCTCCACCTTCATCAGCGTGTGCGTGGCTTCGCGGCGGTAGGCATAGTTCCCCGCCGCGTCCGGGTAGAAGCGCGCGATCTCGCGCCCTTCCATGATGGCGGAGTTGTCCGAATAGGCGAGCACCGTGCCCTGCGGATTGGCTTTTTCGGTCTCGCGGATCATGCCGAACAGCGTGTGCGGCTCGGTGACGCCGTCGATCACCCAGGACGCGTTGAAAATCTTGTGGCGGCAGTGCTCGGAATTCGCCTGCGCGAACATGGTGAGTTCGGCATCGGTGGGGTTGCGCCCGATGGCGCGGAAATTCTCCAGCAGATAGTCGATTTCGTCGGCCGAGAGCGCGAGGCCCATGCTGCGGTTGGCCTCTTCCAGCGCCGCATGCCCGCGCGCAAGCATGTCGACGCTGGCGAGCGGCCGCGGCGCCACGTGGCGGAACAGCTGCTCCGCTGCATCCATGGTATCGAGCACGGTCTCGGTCATGCGATCGTGCAGCACAGCCGCGATCTCCCATCTGCGTCCGGGCGCGCCTTCGGTGTAATAAGCGATGCCGCGCTCGATGCGCCGTACCGCAGGCAGTCCGCACTGGCGCGCGATGTCGGTGGCCTTGGAAGACCAGGGCGAGATGGTGCCCGTGCGCGGCACCACCAGTATCAGCTCTCCCGCCGGCGGCGCCGGCAGCACCGGCTCGCCATAGACGAGCAGCTGGTCCAGCACCGCGCGCTCGGCGGCAGACAATGGGTGTGCAGTCTCGACGAAATGGCGGAATTCGGCGCCGGCGATACGCGCGCCCGGCGCGATTTCGGCCAGGCGGGCGTGCAGTTTTTCCAGACGGAAGGCGGACAGCGCGGGACCGCCGCGCAGCTTGAGAATTTCAGCCATGAAAGCCTGCACTCTTAAAGCATAATTATAACGGATGCAGGGTGCCGTTGATGATCGCGCGGCCGCGGTGCACAATGACTGCGCCAGACTACAATAATTGTAGGAGCGAGCTTGCGCCGCGAAGCAATTCCTGTTGCGGAGCTCGCGAATGCGATTGTTCGCGAAGCAAGCTCGCTCCTGCAAAACATGAACAAAGTAGTACGAGAGGAGACCGTATTTATGGCTGATCCCGGCAAAATGGACCGAATCGTAGCCGAAGCCAGGCGCAATCGCGACCTGCGGGAAAAGGACTATCGCGAGCAGGCGCTGAAGATCTATCCCTGGGTGTGCGGTCGCTGCGCGCGCGAATTCACCCGCGCGAATGTGCTGCAACTCACGGTGCACCACAAGAATCACAACCACGACGACAATCCGCCCGACGGCAGCAACTGGGAATTGTTGTGCATCTATTGCCATGAGAACGAACACGCGCGCCAGCTGGATTCCGCCGGACGCGGTGTAGCGGCGAGTAGCGGGCAGGCGGAAGCGCCCTCTACTTACAAGGCGTTCGCCGATCTAAAGGCCAGATTGAAAGGAAAAGGGGACGCGTAGCAGCGGCGCCCGGGCCGCGACATCAACGCACGCTCGCAGGCACCACTCTCCCCGTAGGCGGGGCCTACTGCCCTATTGCACCGCGCACTCGTTGTCGCTGCTGCTGCCGACGCCGCGGCCGGAGGATTTGTTCTGGCTGATGCTGCTCGGCATAGTCACCTGTACGCCTTCCGACGGCGGCACGATGGCAGGCACGGTATTCGCATTTTGGACGAAGCCGAACTGCCCGGCGTTGATCACCTGCTCGCCGGCTGCGTTCTTGACCACGATGGCGCCGGCGGCGACGTCCAGGTGCAGTCCATTCTCCGGCGCCTTGCCGCTGACGGTGGGAATGCCGCCGCAGTCGTTCTGGCAGATCAGCGCGCCGAAGTGGGTGCCGCGTATGCCGATGGTGGCCGTGACGGTGCCGAAGGTCACCGCTTCGCGATTACGCTTGCCTATCAGGCCGGTGACCGCGCGCATGCCCCCTTTGAGGATGCTCAGGAAAATATTGTCCTCCTTCGGCTTGTCCTCCTTGAACGAATACGCCGCCACCTTGAGCTGCGATCCCGGGCGCAGCACTACTTCGCCGCCGTCGGCGAACTTGATGCGCGCATAGGTATCCCGCTCGGTGGAAAGCGTGTCGCCCTCCTGCACTTCGGATTTAACCGAGTAGAGCTTGGTGGTGCCATCGGCACGCTTGGCCACCAGGGTGCCGGAGAGGTGGGTGATCTTCCCGACAGTATTGGCCGCCTGCACGGCGCCACTCAGGGTACCGGCAGCCAGAAGCAGCAAACCGGCCAGGATGAGCGCAGGGTTTCGCATCGTCATTTCTCCGGTTAGCTGCATGTGGAGAGCTTCTTCTTGGTCGGCTTGTCCGCTTTCTTCTTCAGACCCGTGCCTTCGTCGGTCTTGTTCTCGTCTTCTTCGTCCCCGCCGAAGCTGCCTTCGGTGCCGCCGATCGAGTCATCCGATCCGCCAAGACTGCCCAGGGTCCCGAAGTCCGTGTCGAACGTTCCCGGCAAAGTGCCAGCCCGCTCTACGGTCGATGTGGCCGTGGCGTTGACGGCCGCGATGACTGCGCTGAGGACAGTCGGATCCACCGGGGTCCCATCGACCGGTGGCAGTCCGCCCGCGAAGGTCAGCTGCAGGCCGTCACCCGGAACGGCGGGATGCTTTTCCGGGCCGTAGAACAGTCCGCTGCCGCCCGCAGTACTCACATAAGTGAAGGCATCGGTCGCCACACCGTCGACGACCAGACCGCCTGACTCACGCGCCGAATAAGTGAGGAAGATGGTGCTAGGCGCCTGGGCCCAAAGGAAGGAAGCTTCCTGCAGGCCACTTACTTCATTCAGGTAGAGCGTCGAGGTCGCCCCGAGCATGTTGATAAAGATGTCATTGCCGGCGGTAAAGCCGGAGCTGTTGAGGCGCAGGTCGCCCGTCACCGCCGCCGAGATGTCGTGGTCCGCGGAAACGGTCGCGCTCGTGGCCGTAATGTTTGCGGCCGCGAGTATCACGTCGTGGGTCGCGCTGGTGCTCGATCCGGACGCGAGACTGATGGTGTCTGCGATGACGCCGACATCGTCGGCCGAATCGACCGAGCCGCTGATGGTCACGCTCGGCGCAACAAACGCCGCCGTGCCCGTCCCCTGGGTAATCACGCTGCCGCTGACATCGATCGAGGTGGTAGAGGACAGCGCAAGATCTACGGGCGAGCTCAGGGCGCCCGTTACCCCGACGCTGCCGTCGGCGCTGATCTGCACGCTGCCCGTGGGCGTGACCAGACTGCCGCCGTTCCAGATGATGTTTCCGTTCGAGAGCAGCGCGAGATCGCCGCCGTTCAGCGTCTCAAGTGTAAAACCTGAGGTACTGGTAATGTCCCCGGTATTGAG
>JAENXP010000413.1 GCA_016649475.1 Burkholderiales bacterium
CCCATGCCATTGCCCGGACCGTAACCGCCCATCATTCCGGGACCCATGCCGTAGCCCTGCATGTAGCCGCCCATGTGCCCGCCACCCCAGCCCGGGCCGTAGCCATTCGGATGCGCGCTGACTGCCGCGGCCGCCAAGCCCAGGGACAATGCCGTACCGACGGCGATTGCAATTTTCGTTACTCGTTTCATGATCTATTCTCCGATTTGTGAAGTTTGGAAATCTGCGAAACCATTTGCCTGCATCGGGTCATCCGCCTGCATCGGTTCCCATTCAATCACGCGAATGTAAGCGCCACGTTGTCTTGTTGTACGCTGCGGTAGCGTCAGGTCGGCGTGTTACGCTGCGTTACAAATCCCCACCATAGCCTTGGGTTCATGTCCTGATTCCCGGTCGATACACCCTGAAACGTTGTACCTTTGATCTGCATCAAGCGGGCATTTCCCGGATTCACTTAGGCTGGCAGCATTGCCTGGTTGGCCGAGGCGGTTGTTTCGGCCGGTTCGCCGGGGCGTGCCAAACGAGGATAGACGTGCGATTCAGGCGGATGCGGTACCTGACTTTGTTTCTGGCGGCGATGTTCTTCGCGAGCAACGCCGCTGCCGCCATAGGCGCGTGCATCGCGGAGTTTTCAGGGCAGGACCAGATGGCGGGCCATGCGCCAGCCGCGAGCGCAGGCGAGCCCGCGGGCAAGCCCCTGTGCCCGCAGTCCGACGACGTGGGCCCCTGCCTGACGCACCACGCGCAAAGCTACCAGAGCGACCAGGAAAAGATCTGGGCCGATATCCCTGCCGCCGCAATCGTTCCCGAACGTACAGTTGTTCACCTCCCCTTCCAGGTGCCGCCCAAGCTTGTGGTTTTGGCTACGGCGTCGCCCATCGTCGGCCCATCGCTGACGATTCTGTTTCGCAATTTTCGTAACTAGCCCCTCACTCGCGTCATAGCGCGCCGAAGATCGGTGCGCGGGTCCGGCGCCGCGCGTCAGGCCGTTGACGCTCTCCAGGCAGATTCTGTTTTGGGTTCGATCGGGCACGCGCGTTCCATGAGGAACGCCAGGCCCGGTTCGATACATCCGGAAATTCCAGATTAAGGAGTGAGTTATGAAATCGTTACAGCGTTTGGTCCCGGCGTTACGTGGATTACCGGCCGCATTGGTTCTGTTTTCTGCGACCCAGGTCATGGCCGTCGAGTTGCCCACGGTCGAGGTTTACAAGACCCTTTCCTGCGGCTGTTGCGGGTTCTGGGTGGAGCACATGCAGAAAAGCGGCTTCAAAATCAATGTGCACAATGTACGCGACGTGACGCCGGTGCGCGAGAATTTCGGGGTGCCGGACGCCATGGCCTCATGTCACACGGCCATCGTCGGCGGCTACGCCATCGAGGGGCACGTGCCTGCGGCAGACGTGAAGCGGCTGCTGCGCGATCGACCAAAAGCAACGGGGATAGCCGTGCCCGGCATGGTCCAGGGTTCTCCGGGTATGGATCAGGGGCAAGGCAAAGAACCGTACAACGTGATTCTTTTCAGCAAGAGCGGCAGGCCCTACGTTTTCGCTCAGCACTGAACCGGCCCTGTAGCGGCGAGCCGCCGGGGATATCGCAGTAATGCGATCCCGGCGACTAAGCCCCTCAAGTGATCGGACTGACCTTACACGGGAGCTTATACGGACATGTTTGCATACCTGGATTCAAGAATTTTCATTCACAAGAACCTGATTGTCGGCGCGGTTCTCCTGATTCTGGTTTTGGGCGGATTGATCGTGGCGGCGAAGCCGGGGCCGGCGGCAAAAGCACCGCCGCGCGTTGAACTGCAGTCGCAGTCGGACTTGACTGCCGAGCAGATGAGTTTCGATTTCGGCACGGTTTCGATGGCGGCCGGAAAAGTCACGCATCTTTTCCCGATCAGGAACGCCAATGCCGCACCCATAGTGATCCGCAAAATCTCGACTTCCTGCATGTGTACCACGGCGCAGCTGGTCAAGGGCGGGAAGAAGCTCGCCATCTACGGCATGCCCGGCCACGGCTATGTACCCAACCTCGACGAGCCGCTCGCTGCGCAGGAACAAGCCATGGTCGAAGTGGTTTTCGACCCTGCCGCCCACGGCCCGGCCGGCATCGGCCGGGTTGAACGATACGTGACGATCTACACCGGCGCGGCGCAGCCGCTGGAACTCTCTTTTAACGCCTTAGTGACCCCATAGCGAAAATGACCAAAAAACTCGGAATTCTGATTACCGCCAGCTTGTCCCTGTTCGTCCTGGTCTATATTTTCAGGCTCGAGAACATCGGCACCACCGCGCTGTGGAATCTAAGCCACGGCGGAACCTGGTTGCTGCCGCTGGTGGGGGTGGCTGCGCTCATCGATAGCATCAATCCCTGCGCCTTCTCCATACTCTTGCTCACCATCGCGTTTCTGCTGAGCATAGGCAAACTACGATCGAGCGTCCTGACCATCGGCAGCGCCTATATCTTCGGCATTTTCATGGTCTACCTGTTGATCGGGCTGGGGCTGCTGCAGACGCTGCACATTTTCGACACGCCGCATTTCATGGCCAAGGTCGGTGCATCGCTGCTGCTGCTGCTCGGGACCATCAATATCGCAAACGAGCTGTTTCCAAAATTTCCGGTCAGGCTCGCCATTCCGCACTTCGCACACCACAAGATCGCGGTGCTGATGGAAAAAGCGTCGGTGCCGACCGCGGTGGCGCTGGGCGGCCTGGTCGGTCTGTGCGAATTTCCCTGCACCGGCGGGCCCTACCTGATGGTGCTCGGCTTGTTGCACGATCAGGTCACCTACTACACCGGCGTTTCCTATCTGTTCCTGTATAACCTCATATTCATCCTGCCCCTGGTCCTCATTTTGTTGATCGCGAGCGACCAGGCGCTGCTTGCGAAAGTACAGGCGTGGCAGCAGAGCGAGAAGAAAGCCATGCGCTGGGGGGGCGGCATCGCCATGCTGCTCATGGGCATGATCGTATTTGCGGTGTAGAAATCATGGAAATCATTGTTACGACGATCGCATCGATACTTGCCATAGCGGGGGTCGCGTGGGCGGCGAGCAGGCTGTTGCAGCTCTCTCTTTGCCCGATCTGCAGCGGCGTCGCCGGCACCTGGCTGTGGATGCTGGTCGCGCGCCACTACGGCGTGGCGGTCGACGCCTCGATGCTGTCGACCCTGCTCGGCGGATCGGTGGTCGGCATCGCCTACCAACTGGAGAAACGCCTCGCCGGCGGTCGCTCGCAACTGCTGTGGAAAACGCTGTTCATACCGGCTGGTTTCGCAGCCGCATATGCTTTGGTGGCGTCGCAGTGGGCGCTGCTGGCTGCGGCGGTCCTTGCGCTTTTGCTGCTGATGGCCTATTTTCTGTGGCCGCGCGCTGGCGAGCCAGTTTCGAGTGCCGCGGTGCAGGACCTGGAAAGCAAAATGAAGAACTGTTGCTGAGAAGACCGTAAATGAACGAATTGTCCGCAATCGCGCTGGTGACGGCATTTGGCGCCGGCATTGTTTCCTTTCTTTCTCCTTGCGTGTTGCCGCTGGTGCCGGG
>JAENXP010000164.1 GCA_016649475.1 Burkholderiales bacterium
CCGATGACGACTTCGATCTGAAAGCTCATTTTTTCTCCTGCTGCGTTTGCGCGGGTTTGGCCGTGGCGCCCTTGGTGACCCCGCGTGCGGCGTAGGCGGCCGTGCCGCGGAAAATGTAGGAAAAACTGTTGCCGTGACTCATGCCGTCGAACAGCGCGCGCGTCTCGCGTGCGAGCTGCTCCGAGGTGTGGATGCCGCGCTCGATATCCTCGTAGGGCGCGGTCGAGTTCCGGCCGTGCCCGGGAAACATCTCGGCGATGCGCAGGCTGAGCAGTTTGCGCAGCGATCCCTGGTAGTCGCTGTTGCTGCCCGAAGAGAAAATGCCGCCGAGGATGCCGCCGGCGAAGATGGTGTCCGCGGTGAACAGCAGCTGCCGGTCGAGTTCGTAAAAGCACACCGCGCCGGAGACGTGGCCGGGTGTGTGGATGGTGCGCAATGCGCAGTCCCCCAGGTCGATGATCGAGTCGTCCGGGATCTGCAGGTCGATGTGGAAGGACGCGGGCGTGAGGTCGTAGGTGTTGCTGCCCATGACAAAATCGTCGAGCATCCCGATCTTGTTGGCCGCGCGCGGGTGCGCCGCGACGATGGTGCTCGCCGGAAAGTGGGGCGTCGAGCCGACGTGATCCATGTGCTCGTGCGTGAGCAGCACCATGTGGATCTGCTCGGGGGCGAGCCCGAGCGACTCGAGGTGGGTCTTCAGATACGGGAAGTCGTATGGCAGCCCGGCGTCGATCAGCACGTTGCGCTTGCTGCCGCGGATCAGGTAGACCTTGCACCCGCCCCCGCCGGGCTCACCCATCAGGTAGTAGACGTTCTCGCGCAGCTGCTTCCATTCGGAAGGGCGCGTCGCGGCGGCGGTGGCAGCGGCGCCGCCGACCGCGGGGTGCTGCACCCAGTCGCGCTCGCCGTCGCGCAGCCGCTGCGACAGCATCTGCATCACCATGATCGCGAACGCCGGCTGCTGGCCGGTCAGGTAGACGAAGTGGGCGTGGTCGATTTCGACCAGTTCGGTGCCCTCCTCCAGCGCGATGGCATCCGCGGTGCGCGGCACATCCTCGATCAGCGCAATCTCGCCGAAGAGTTGTCCCGCGCCGATGCGGCGCAGGACCACCGACTCGCCCTGCGCGTTCTTCTGGCGGAACTCGACGGAGCCGCTGCGCACCACGTACATGTGACGGCCGGGGTCACCCTCGCGAAAGATCGTCGCGCCCGCGGCAAAACGCCGTATGAGCGTCTCGGGAAAAAACTCGTGCTCCATCACGCCTCCTCTCTATCTGAATCACTGAAAGTGATTTTCTGATTGCGACGCGCTCGTAACAAGCACTTTTGGAGATAGCGACGTACCAGTATATATGAGAACCATTCTTGCAATAGATAGTCTTGGGCAAAACATCTGCGCCGCTGACCCTGCCAGTCTATCCGCCCATGCCGGCGCCGAGACCCTTGCATGCGGCAAATGGACGCAATTTGTTGCCTGGACAAGCGGCTACTACCGGGCGAGCGGGCCTGCACCGTGGGATAATTCGCGATGGTCATTCATGCAACTGCATCATCGAATCGGGAGACCGGCGAATGAACAGGATCGTCGTAACAGGCGGCAGCGGCAAAGCGGGACGTGCAGTGGTGCGCGAGCTGATCGAGCACGGATACAGCGTGGTCAACGTCGACCTCGTGCCCCCGCCCGAACCGCTGTGTCACTTCCTCAAGGCCGATCTCAACGACATGGGACAGGCCGTGGATGCGCTGCGTCGCGCCGCAGGCACGGTAGAGCGGCGGCGCCCGTTCGAATTAGCGGACGCCGTCGTGCACCTGGCCGGCATTCCCGCGCCGGGGCTCGCGCCCGACGTGACGACCTTCCAGACCAATCTGATGACGACCTACAACGTGTTCAGCGCGGCGACGATGCTCGGACTCAAGCGGGTCGCGTGGGCATCGAGCGAGACGCTGTTCGGCTTGCCGTTCACGCGCGAGAGCCCGGCGTTCGCTCCGATCACGGAGGAGCATCCGATGCTGCCCGAGAGCGGCTATGCGCTCGCCAAAGGGCTCGCCGAGGAGATGGCGCGCCAGATGCATCGCTGGAATCCGCAAACGTCGTTCATGGGTCTGCGCATTTCGAACATCATCGAGCCGCACGAATACGGCATGTTCGCGAACTGGCAGAAGGATCCGAACATCCGCAAGTGGAACCTGTGGAGCTATGTCGATAGCCGCGACGTCGCGCAGGCGTGCCGGCTTGCCCTCGAAGCCGCGGATGTGGGCGCAGACCATTGCATCATCGCGGCGGCCGACACGGTGATGGGGCGTCCGAGCGTGGATTTGATGCATGAGTGCTTTCCGCGGGCGCCGATCACACGCGCAGTCGGCGAGTTCGAATCGCTGCAATCGAACGAAAAGGCGCAGCGCGTGCTCGGATACCTGCCGCGCCATTCCTGGCGCGTGAACTGCTGACGCCGCCCCGTCGCAAACGTGACCATCCGACCCGGATGAAAACAGCCGCCGCCGTTTGGCTTCCCGCATCCGCGAAAGGCTGCGGCCAGGCGCGAACGTCGAGCTTGCGTTAAAGCCGGCTCGGCCGGTTCCGGTCGAATGCTATTGCGCGGTCCAGCCGCCGTCGATGACCAGGCTCGTGCCGGTCATGAGCGACGCCGCCGGCGAGACCGCGAACAGCACAGCCGAGACGATTTCATCGAGCCGGCCCAGACGCCCGAGCGGAATGCGCTCGTGCACCCATTTGCTGAATTCGGGCTTGGCGAACATGGGAGCCGTCATCGGCGTATCGGCAAACGTGGCAGCCACCGAATTCACGCGGATGTTGTCCGGGGCAAGCTCCAGCGCCACCGCCTTGGTCAGTCCTTCGAGCGCGTGCTTGGTCATGCAGTAGACGCTGCGGTTCACGGCTCCCACGTGCCCCATCTGCGAAGAGATATTGACGATGGCGCCGCCGCGCGCTTTGCGCCCCGGGGCCTCGAGCATCTTCTTCGCCGCCGCCTGGGCCACGACAAACGCCGCCCTGACGTTCAGGTCGAGCAAGCGGTCGAGATGCTCTTCGCTCACGTCGACGAAAGGTTCCGGAATGTTCATGCCGGCATTGTTGACGAGGATGTCCAGCGCCGGAATCCCGCCTACGGTGCGCCTCACCGCTGCGGCATCGGTTACGTCGCACGCCGCGGCGTGCGCGCGGCCGCCCGCGCCTCGAATGGCGTCCGCGACAGCGTCGATTTCATGTTGGGTTCGCGCGAGCAGCCAGACCTCCGCCCCCGCCTGCGCCAACGCCAGAGCCACGCTGCGACCAATGCCGCGGCCTGCACCGGTGACCAGTGCTACGCGGCCATCCACGCGAAAGCGCGCCGCCATGTCCTCCGCTGTGACGCTCATGTCGCAGCTAGCTCTTCGCGCCGAGCCCGACGTTCTGGCCGCCGTAACGGCGCAGGCGCAGATCGGCCTGCTCCTTGTGTCCCCAGAAGCGCTCTATCGCGCACAGGCGCGAGCAGTATTCGCCGATCGCGACGCTCGCCGCAGGCGTGACCTCCTGATAGGTGCATGTCTTGAGAAATTTGCCGACCCACAACCCGCCGGTGTAGCGTGCGGCGCCCAGTGTCGGCAGCGTGTGATTGGTGCCGATGACCTTGTCGCCGTACGAGACATTCGTCTCGGGGCCGAGAAAGAGCGCGCCGTAGTTTTTCATGTGATCGAGAAAGTAGCGCGGTTCGCGCGTCAGCACTTCAACGTGTTCGGCCGCGACCTTGTCCGCTTCGACCACGGCTTCGGCGAGCGAGTCGACGAGGATGATCTCCCCGTAATCGCGCCACGCCACACTGGCGATGTCGGCGGTCGGCAGCACTTTCAGCTGGCGCGCGATTTCCGCCGGCAGCGCCGCGGCGATCGCCTGCGAAGTGGTGATCAGGATGGCGGGGCTGGTCGGCCCGTGCTCGGCCTGCCCGAGCAGATCGGTGGCGATGATCTCGACGTCGGACGATTCGTCGGCGATGACGAGAATTTCCGTCGGGCCGGCGAACAGATCGATGCCAACGCTGCCGAAGAGCTGGCGCTTCGCTTCGGCCACGTACGCATTGCCGGGTCCGCACAGCATATCGACCGGCGCGATGGTTTCGGTGCCTAGCGCCATCGCGGCGATGGCCTGCACGCCGCCCAGCACGTAAATCTCGTCCGCGCCGCCGAGCGCCATCGCGGCGATCGTTTCGGCGTGCGGCTCGCCCTGATTGGGCGGCGTGCACGCGATCACGCGACGCACACCGGCGGTGCGCGCGGTCACTATGCTCATGTGCGCCGACGCCACCATCGGATAGCGGCCGCCCGGCACGTAGCAGCCGACGCTATCGACCGGGATGTTCTTGTGTCCAAGTTTCACGCCCGGCAGCGTTTCGACCTCGATGTCTGTGATCGCGGCGCGCTGGTGCTGCGCGAAGTTGCGTATCTGCGTCTGCGCGAACTTGATGTCTTCAAGTGTGCCGGGTGCCACCTTCGCCATGATCGCGGCTATTTCCGCCGGCGAAAGCCGGAAGCTCCCCGGCGTCCACTTGTCGAATTGCGCCGACAGCTCGCGCACCGCAACGTCACCGCGCGCCTTGACCTCCGCCATAATGCCCTCGACGGTTTGGCGCACTTTCGCGTCAATCGCGTCGGTTACTGTCTGATCAATGCGTCGCTTGAGATAAGTTGCCATGTGGTTCACCGTCCTTTGCTGGGAGCGGCGGCAGGCCCTGCCGCCGCGATGAAAAAAGGTGCCGCTTATGCTGCGACAGATGCGCCCGGATCGCATCTGCGTTGATTCTAGCAGACCCGATTCGGCATGAACGCCTGGCGAAGGTGCACTACGCTCGAGCGCGCCGCCGCATTTTCCAGGGGTGGTGCGATGGCCGGTTGCTGTATCGCTCCGGGAAATTGCATCGAGACGCAGGCATTGCCCGCGCGCGCGGAGAACCACAATGGTTCCGGCGGACGCGACAAGCGCGGAGAGGGTGCAGGTTCTTTGACTATTGTCAACGACGCAAACGTTTTCCGGCGGACAATTAGTCAGGTGGAACAGAAGGCAATCGAACGCCCTCCGGCAGCACCGGAGTTAATTTGGCGAGCGCCCGAAAAGGCGCCCGAAAACGGTGAAGGCTCAATTCTTCCGAAACGTTGTAGCGATTGCAATTTTGGTGTCAGCGTCTGCGGCTCACGGACAGGCACTGGACACCGCGGAAATACAAAAGCGCGGCGCAGACGCGGAAATCACCATTCGATTTGTTACCCAGATCCTCTATTTGCGCCATTGCCCGCCGGAAGAAGGGCGGTCGGTAAGAATCTACCTGCGGCTTACCGGAGGCCGAGCCGGCGAGATTGAACGACTGCCCGGCGCCCGTATATTGCCGGCGCTCGGACCGGCGCCTGCCTCCAACATCAGGTTTCCGGAATCGGACGGTTCGCTTTCGGTTGCTTTCGATAAATCGACACGCTATAGCGTGCGTCCGGGCGACGACGGCCGAAGTATTACCATACTGATTCCGGCGAAGCCGGAGAGTGCTACGGACGCAAAGAAACCATAGCAGCGGACTCTACGCTCGGCATACCTGCAATGTTGCTGTCAGGGGTCGACCTGGTCTGCGACCAAGCGTCGCAATCGCGGTGATGTCCGTCTTTTTCCGTACCCTGCGTGCCGATCATTCCTCGGCGTCATGGCATGCGCCGGCATCCGGTTTCGCGGCGGCGCCGTCGCTGCGCCCCTGCTTCTGTCGCAGGCGTACATTTTTCTCTTCGTTGGCGAAGACAAAGCGACCATAAGGCACGCAGCCCTTGATCCCAGGGTCACAGGGCAGCTTGTCGACCTTGGTACAAAAGCCCCTGGCTTCGTGCGGGCAGCCCCAGGAGCCGGACATAATTCATCCCTCTAGCGGGTGATAGCTAGACACGCCATCGATTCTAGAACAACTCGATGTGACGGGGGAAAGAGTGGCTAAAGGCGTTCCGTGACCAGGACGCGGCCGGTTGCGCCCATCGAGGTCTTTCCGTCCCCGCCCTTGATGCGCCCGCGCAGCTCTACGATGTGACCGCCCAGCTTTGCGTTGGGGGTGACCTTCCTGACCAGCCACTCCAGTTGTATCGTCTCGTCGGCATATA